>JANQQO010000285.1 GCA_028289305.1 Rickettsiales bacterium
CCGCATCCCAAAGGCGTGGGACTCGAGGAAATGCAGATTTTGCAGCAACACCGCACCACGCTGGGCGAAGTGGTGGCGTTTGTGCAGCAAGAAGGCGATGCGGCGGCGAAAACCGCGCTGGCGCGCGTGTTGCCAAAGCCGAACCCGGCGTTTGCCGCGCGGGTATTGTGGTTTATGGCCGGGGTGCAAAGCGGTGATGCGGCTGGGTGGCTGGGGCCGGAGGTAGAGCGGTTCTTGCACACCACAGGCAGGCAGGATGCGCTGCAGCAGCTGGGCAAGGATTTTGCGACGCTGCGCCATCTGGCGAGTGAGGGCACAGGCAGTGGCTGGAATGCGCTGTTATTCCCGGTGATGGACGAGGAAAAGCTGGATTACGCGACGCTTTATACGCGGCATCACGGTGAGGATGCGGAGGATGCGGCCGGTGTGCGCTTTATCGTGGAGGTGGATATGGCGCGATTTGGCCCGATGCAGCTGGACGGGCTGGTGAAAACGCGGCAGCCGGTGAAGGAATTTGACCTGTTTATTCGCAGCCAGCAGATGCTGGATGAGGAAATGCGTAATGATATTCGCGATATTTTTATGGGTGTGACCGAGGCGGCGGGCTTAAAGGCGCATCTGCAGTTCCAGGTGGTGAAGGAATTCCCGATCACCCCGGCGGAGTATTTTGCCGGTGGCCATGCGGATACGATTCTGGCTTAAATACCGTCACTACACTCTACTATGCCGTGCTGCAAATAGCGATTTCCTGTGCTTCGTTGCTCAAGTATTTCATATACGTTGCGCTACGATGCTCGAAAATCCCTATTTTCGCTTATGGCCTAGCGAGTGTAGTGACGGTATTATAAATTCATAAAAAAACACCCCGCCTGGGATGGCTCAAGCGGGGTGGGTGTTAGAGCTTAATCTTAGAGGTGATTTCGTGCTTAGACGTCGTTAAAGAAGCCAAGGAAAAACGAAAAATCATCCATTGTTAGATCAAAATTTCCGGCCAGCTCGATATGCATATCTGGTGCGCCGGAGCTAGTAATTGTTGTTATACCATCCCCTTGAGTGATGGTCAGCATAGCGAATGCCTCCTCAAACGTAGTAGGAGTAGTAATAGGAGAATCCCACGTGACCAGCTGGAGAGTATCAACCCCTTGTTCAAAATCGGTGATTTGCACCTGCGCTGATGAAGGTGGAACGATTCCTCCTATTGTTGGGCCAAAGAGATAGCCTGCATTAAAAGAAAAGATATCACTACCTTCTCCACCTGTAATCTGGGCGCTACCGCTACCCAGAGTGAATTTATCATCCCCAGCACCACCATTGATGGTGTGATTTTCACCACTATGGAGAAAAACGAGATCGTTACCAGCGCCTGTATCTATCGTGTGGGTACCATTTTGGATGGAAATGGAGTCCTCACCATTTTCACCAAATACAATATCGTTTCCTGGTCCTGTTTGGATATGGTCATTTCCTTCTCCACCATGAATGGTGTTATTACCGCTGGAGTTGAAGGAGGAGAAAAAATCGTCACCGGCCCCGCCGAAGATAATATCATTGCCGATGCCAGTATAAATAATGTCATCTCCATCGCCGCCATAGACGGTGTCGTTACCCGGATCGCCATAGACAAGGTCATCTCCTGCGCCGCCATAGACTTCATCGTCGCCAATGCCGCCGCGAACGGTATCGTTGCCTT
>JANQQO010000006.1 GCA_028289305.1 Rickettsiales bacterium
ACACGCTCACCCTTCCGCTTATCGGCGATTTTCAAGCACAGAACGCCCTCTGTGCATGCGGTATCGTCATCGCCTCCGGCCAAGAGCCGGCGCGTGTGATGGCTGCATGCGAACAACTCACTGCTGTGCCTGGCCGCCTCCAGCATATTGGTGAGACACCTAGCGGCGCACATATATATGTTGATTATGCGCACACGCCAGATGCGCTCGCCCATGTGCTGCAAGCGGTACGGCCGCATGTTTCCGGAGCGCTATCGGTGGTGTTCGGCTGTGGTGGCGATCGTGATCCTGGCAAGCGCCCGCTGATGGGCAAGATTGCCTGCGAAGCGGCAGATCATGTTATTATCACTGACGATAACCCGCGCAGCGAAGATCCTGCCCAAATCCGCCAGGCGATTCTTGCCGCCCGCACGCAAAGCACCCAAGAAATTGGTGATCGCGAAACTGCCATCGCCACTGCCATTAAAACACTCAACTCAGGCGACACACTCATCATTGCTGGCAAAGGCCATGAGGATTATCAGATTATAGGTGACACAACCCTGCATTTTGATGATGCTGAAATCGCCCAAAAATATCTATCACAGGCGTAAGAATATATGACGCACCCGCTATACACGTCAGAGGATATAAAAAAAGCCACCGGCAGCACTCCCACCGGCGATATCAAAGCTACCGGTGTTTCTATCGATACGCGTACCCTACAAGAAGGGGATATCTTCATCGCCCTTAAAGGCGAGCAGCATGATGGTCACCGCTTTGTTGCTGAGGCGTGTGAAAAAGGTGCTGCTGCAGTGATTGTGCAGGCTGTGCCGGCAAACCTCCCCGAAGATGCTATCACCATCACCGTCAGCGATACCCAGCAGACGCTATGGGATCTTGCCGCTTATAACCGTGCCCGCAGCAAGGCTACCTATATCGGTGTTACTGGCAGTGTAGGAAAAACCAGCGTGAAAGAAATGCTCTACACCGTGCTCAAGCAACAGGGTAGTGCCTATGTCAATCCTGGTAATTTTAATAACCATATCGGCCTTCCTTTATCGCTCGCGCGCATGCCGCAAGATGCTAGATTCGGCATTTACGAACTCGGCATGAATCATGCGGGCGAAATTTCGGTGCTGACGCGCCTCCTTCGGCCCCATATCGCTGTGATCACTGCCGTAGAAGCTGTGCATCTCGAGTTTTTTGATTCTGTAGAAGGCATTGCCCACGCCAAGGCGGAGATCTGTGAGGGTGTGGTGCAAGGCGGAACGATCATTCTGCCATGCGATAACCCGCATTATCCCATTCTTTTGGAGACAGCAAAAGCGCATCACATTGACACTATCTACACTTTCGGTAAAGACACTTCCGCAACGCTGCAGTTGGTGCAGCATGCTTCCCACGCATCAGGCGAGCAGGTCACCGCAGAATGTGACGGCGAAGCGTTGGAATACACACTCCCTTTGCGCGGTGAGCATCAGGCACTAAACAGCCTGGTGGTGTTGGGCGTTGTGCATGCACTTAACTTACCGCTCGCGCAGGCCAGTGCTGCCTTCGCACAGATCACCCCTATGGCGGGGCGTGGCCAGCGTGCCCACCTCACCCTTGCGGGTATTCCCATCACTCTGATTGACGATAGCTATAACGCCAGCCCTGTTTCCATGCGCGCCGCACTGGCCGTGCTCGCGCAGGAAAAGGGCCGCAAGATCGCCGTGCTCGGGGATATGCTGGAACTTGGCGATGATGAACAGCAGATGCACGCCGCTCTTGCGCAAGATATCATTGCATCTGGCATCGATCTTGTATTTACTGCGGGAACGCGTATGCGTGCATTGCATGATGCCTTGCCTTCCACAGTTGCGGCAGCTCATCATGCAGCAGCACTCGATCTCCTGCCCGTGTTGCAACAAACGCTGCAGGAGGGAGATGCGATCCTGATAAAAGGATCGCATGGAAGCAATATGTGGCAATTGGTGGAAGCACTGCAGCATGCGTCAGAAAACAGCCAATCGGAGGCGGTAACCTAATGCTCTATCATCTCTTAGTTCCTCTAGCAGATGACTACGCGGTGTTTAACGTTTTCCGCTACCTCACTTTCCGCAGTGGCGGAGCAATGCTGACAGCACTCATTATCTGCTTCGTTTTTGGCCCTGGCATTATTCGCTGGCTAAAAACCAAGCAGAAGAAAGGCCAGCCCATTCGTGAAGATGGGCCAGAAGGGCACCTACTCACCAAGCAAGGCACGCCCACCATGGGTGGGGTGATGATCCTGCTCTCTGTGGTGCTATCCACGCTCCTCTGGTCTAATCTCGCCAACCCGTATGTCTGGGTGGTGCTGATGGTCACGATTGGCTTTGGTCTGCTCGGCTTTGTTGATGATTACCTCAAGCTTGCCCGCCACAGCAGTCGCGGAGTGCGCGGAAAAATGAAACTCTTCATTCAAGGCGTTCTCAGCTTGGTGGCGGCATTATGGATTGCGCGTATCGCCCCTGATCACCACGCCACCCATCTTGCTATCCCTTTCCTAAAAGACGTGCTGCTGAATTTGGGTATGTTTTATTATGTATTCGCCATACTCGTCATGGTGGGCGCATCGAATGCAGTCAACCTCACAGATGGGTTAGACGGACTTGCTATCGTCCCCATTATGATTGTGTCTGGCTGTTTTGCACTCATCACCTATCTTGTCGGTAATGCGGTATTCTCCAGCTACCTGCAAATCCACGCAGTGCCCGGTGCGGGCGAATTAGCGATTTTATGTTCCGCGGTGATTGGTGCCGGGCTCGGCTTTCTCTGGTTTAACGCTCCGCCTGCGCAAGTATTTATGGGCGATACCGGCAGCCTCGCCCTCGGAGGCACTATCGGTGTGGTCAGTGTAATCGCTAAGCACGAAATTGTCCTCGGCATCATCGGCGGCTTATTTGTGCTTGAAGCATTATCTGTCATTATCCAAGTAGCTTCTTATAAATTAACAGGGAAACGTGTCTTTGCCATGGCGCCGATCCACCATCATTTTGAGAAAAAGGGCTGGTCAGAACCCACTATCGTCATCCGCTTCTGGATTATCGCGGTGATCTTTGCCCTGATTGGCCTTGCCAGCCTAAAACTGCGGTAAACCCTTCATGTTTAAAGGCAGAACAGTCGCCGTATTTGGTCTCGGTAAAGCCGGGAAGGCCGCGGTGCAGTGGCTTGTTGATGCAGGCGCTATTGTCTACGCCTCCGATGACCGTACCGATATGCTGCAGATGGAAGTGCCAGAGGGCGTCCACCTTGTTCCTTATGCGGATTTTCCCTGGGATAACATTAGAACATTGGTGCTGAGCCCTGGTGTGCCCTTAACACATCCTGAGCCACATCCCGTTGTGCATCAGGCGCGTGCAGCAGGGTGTCGCATCATTTGCGAAGTAGAGCTGCTCTATACAGCAGCTCCCACCGCGCGCTATATCGGCATCACCGGTACGAATGGTAAATCCACCACCACCGCCCTCATCGGCCATATTGCGCAAGAAGTCGGCCTCACTACTGCAGTGGGCGGTAATTTGGGTACGCCTGCTTGCGCTTTACCTGTGCTCGATAAAAACGGCGTGTATATATTAGAGCTCTCCTCCTACCAGCTCGATTTGATCGACCATCTACGCTGCAACACCTCGATCTTGCTCAACATCACCCCAGACCACCTAGATCGCCATGGCGATATGACAGGATATGTCAAAGCCAAGCGCCGCATTTTCGATCATCAAAAAGCAGAAGATACCGCGATCATCGCCGTGGATGATGAATATACCAGCCATATCTATCAGCAGATGCACGCCGCCGGCCATATCACCATTCCCGTATCTGCTCAGCGCATCCTAGAACACGGCGTTTCTGTCTGTGATGGCGTGCTGCATGATACGTTAGATGAGCGGCCACAGAGCTATCCTTTAGGAGAGCTTATCCATCTCCCCGGTCAGCATAACGCCCAGAATATCGCCGCTGCTTATGCGGCATTGCGTCAGGAAAAAATTGTGCCACAAAAAATCATCACGGCGATTACCCATTTTACTGGTCTCCCACACCGCATACAATATCTCGCGAACATCAATGGTGTACGTTTTATCAATGATAGCAAAGCCACGAATGCCGTGGCGGCTGAAAAAGCGCTTAATAGCTTCGATAACATCTATTGGATTGCCGGTGGTAAAGCAAAAGAGGGCGGTATCACCTCGCTTACCCATTGCTTCCCCAAAATCGCCGAAGCCTTTTTCATTGGTGAGGCTGCGGAGGAGTTTGCTCATACATTTGGTGGGGCGGCACCACACCACCTATCCCACACATTAGACGACGCATTCACACAAGCCAGTGAGGCAGCATTCGCTAGGAAAGACACCCATCCTGTGGTATTGTTATCACCAGCATGTGCGTCGTTTGACCAGTTCGCCAGTTTCGAAGAGCGCGGCGCGGCGTTTTGTCGTCTTGTAGAGGAGTTAGAGCATAAACATGCTCACACTTGATCGTACCAATACCGGGCTTTTAGGGCAATGGTGGTGGACTATTGACCGCTGGGTATTGGGCTCTATCGTTGCCTTGATGGCGCTCGGCGCCTTGCTTATTATGGCCTCCAGCCACGCCGTTGCTGAGCGTATTGGCCTCCCGCCATTCTATTTCATCAATCGCCAAGTGGTCTTTTTCTTGCTCGGCGGTGTGGTGCTTTTTGGTGTATCACTGCTTCCGCCCATTTATATCCGCCGTATGGCGGTGTTGGGCACGCTATTATGCCTCATTCTATTATGCGCGGTGTTAGTCATCGGGATGGAAGTAAAAGGTGCGCAGCGCTGGCTCAACGTGTTTGGCCTCACCTTGCAGCCGTCAGAATTACTCAAACCCTTCTTCATCGTTGTTACCGCCTGGATGCTTGTGCAGAGCAATAAAGACCCCGAGTTTCCTGGCTATAAGATCATCACAGGGGTGTATCTGCTGATCATTGGGCTCTTAGCGCTCCAGCCGGATATTGGCATGGCGTTGATGATCTCCTTGGTGTGGGGCGCGCAGCTTTTTCTGGCGGGTCTCTCCTTACAATGGATAGGGCTTATTGGTGTTGGCGGAGTTGGCGCGCTCATCGGAGCCTATATATTGTTCCCGCACGTGGCCGGGCGCATTAATAGTTTCTTAGACCCTGCCTCGGGCGATAATTTCCAATCTTCAAAATCGTTGGAAGCCTTTTCCACCGGCGGATTCTTAGGTGTCGGGCCCGGCGAAGGCAATGTTAAATCTGTACTTCCTGATTCACATACCGATTTCATTTTTGCCGTTGCGGGAGAAGAATTGGGCATCATTGCGTGTTTAGGAATTGTTGCGGTATTTTTCCTCATCCTCACCCGTGGCTTCATGCGTTTGTTAAACGAAACAGATCTCTTCGTTGTTTATGCCACAGCTGGCTTGCTCATACAATTTGGCCTCCAGGTCATCATCAATATTGGCGTCGCGCTCAACCTGTTACCAAATACCGGGATGACATTACCATTTATTAGTTACGGGGGATCGTCTATGCTCAGCGTGGCCATTACCATGGGGATGGTGTTGGCGTTAACGCGCCGCCGCTTTGGCCAAGTAGAAATACGTTAACGAAACAAAGAAACACCATGCGCACAGCAATTGTATTAGCCTCAGGAGGCACTGGCGGGCATATTTTCCCGGCGGAAGCCTTGGCGGTGGTATTACATAAGCGCGGGTATCAGCCCATCTTACTCACCGATACGCGTTATCAGGATTATGCGGGTGGCAATGTCCCGTGGGAGGTGCATACCATTCGTGCCAGTGGCGTTGGTGGCGGTATATGGCACAAGATTTCTGGCGTAGCAGAGCTTGGCGTGGGCTGGGTGCAGGCCCGGCGCTTGTTAAAGAAAATTGCTCCTGCGGCGGTGATAGGTTTTGGTGGCTACCCGTCTTTCCCCACTATGCATGCTGCCACAGCCCTTGGCCTTCCTACACTCATCCATGAACAAAACTCGATGCTGGGCAAGGCCAATGCGGTGCTCGCGGCCAAAATGCACGCCATCGCCACCTCATTCACCGAGGTCAAAGGCATCACAGAGGAGGATGCCAAAAAAATCGTGCTAACGGGCAATCCCGTACGTCCTGCTATTAAGGCATTGCGTGAAATGCCGTACCCTGCGCTCAACGAAGAAAGTGGTTTTCACCTACTCGTGACCGGTGGCAGCCAGGGCGCAGCCATCTTTTCTGATGTGCTGCCAGAGGCCATAGGGTTGTTGCCGCCAGCGCTGCGCCAGCGCATTCGCGTGGATCAGCAATGCCGAGCGGAGGATGTTGAAAAAACCAAAGAGGCTTATGAAAAAATTGCAGTGAGCGCTGATATAGCCCCATTCTTTGGCGATATCGCCGTGCGTTTGGCGGCGGCCCATCTGGTTGTTGCACGTTCTGGCGCATCCACCGTGGCAGAGCTCACCGTTGCGGGGCGCCCCGCGATTTTTGTGCCTTATCCGCACGCTACGGATGATCATCAAACCGTCAATGCCAATGCAGTGGAGGATGCTGGCGGTGGATGGGTGATGCCGCAAGAGGGATTCACCGCTGCTGCTGTTTCCGCGCGCATTGAATCCTTTCTTAATTTACCCGTCACCTTGAAAGAAGCGGCGGAGAAAATTCGCAATGCTGGTCGCCCAGATGCGGATGCAGCGCTTGCGGATCTGGTAGAAAAGGTTGCGAAAGGGCGTCCCTTCGCCGATGATGTAGCGCAAGAAGATATGCAGCAACCAACAGAGCAGCAATCCGCATGAATAAAAGCATGTTACAACACTCCCACCCGGGCCAGCGCATGCCGCAGGAAATTGGCGTGCTGCATTTTGTCGGTATTGGCGGTATCGGTATGAGTGGGATCGCTGAAATTCTCCACAATCTCGGCTACACGGTTTCTGGTTCGGATATTGCAGCCAACGCGAATGTAGAGCGCTTGCGCGGTTTGGGCATTACGATCCATATCGGACATAAGGAAGAAAATGTTGATGGTGTGGCCGTGGTGGTGAAATCAACCGCTGTGCCATGGACCAACCCGGAAATTACTGCCGCACGTGCACAAAACATTCCCGTGGTGCGCCGTTCGGAAATGCTCGCTGAGCTCACGCGCTTAAAAGCCACCATCGCCGTTGCCGGTACGCATGGCAAAACTACCACCACCTCGCTGGTTGGCATGTTGTTTGAATCAGCCGGCATGGGCCCTACGGTCATCAATGGCGGCATCATCAATGCCTATGGTACTAACGCACATCTTGGTGATGGCGAGTGGCTGATCGCTGAAGCAGATGAATCCGATGGTACCTTCATCAAAATTCCCGCCACTATCGGCGTTATCACCAATATCGATCCAGAGCATCTGGATTTTTATGGCTCGTTTGATGCGCTGCGTGCGGCATTTCGCACGTTTCTCGAGAACCTGCCATTCTACGGCCTGGCAGTGCTGTGCCATGATCATTCAGAAGTCCGCACCCTTGCAGAAGAAATTAAAGACAGGCGCGTTCTCACCTATGGCATTGATGGCGGGGCGGATGTACAAGCGGTCAATATCCGCCATGACGTTACAGGCTCCACCTTCGATGTGCAGCTATCAGAGCGCGTGATGGGTGAAGAAAAAACCCTAACCGATATTTTCCTTCCCATCCCAGGGGTGCATAATGTGCAGAACTCACTGGCCGCATTGGCAATTGGTCTGGAGTTAAAATTTCCTGAAAACACCTTGGTTGAAGGCTTCCAAGCCTTTAGTGGGGTCAAGCGCCGCTTCACCAAAGCTGGCGAGGTCGAAGGGATTACCATCATCGACGATTATGGCCACCACCCTACGGAAGTCGCCGCCTCGCTCGCCACTGCGCGGGCGGTGGTGCAAGGCAAGGGCCGGGTGATCGCTGTATTGCAGCCACATCGCTATACGCGTCTAGAAGCGCTGTTTGACCAGTTCTGCACCTGTTTCTCAGATGCCGATAGCGTCATCATCAGCCCGGTCTATGCGGCGGGGGAAGACCCTATTGAAAGGGTGAATGAGCACGTGCTGGTCGACATGCTGAATAAAAATGGCGCAGATGCCCACACGCTTGCTGATGAAGAGCAGCTTCCAAACATGATACAGGAATTCGCCCAGCCTGGCGATTTGGTGATCTGCCTCGGTGCGGGCAGTATTACCCAATGGGCCAATGCGTTGCCAGAGCAGCTTACCGCGCTGTATAAAACCAAGGCGGCTTCATGACAGACAGCACAGCGCTCCTATCGCAATTACCTCATGTGGAAGGGGAATACCGCCCTGATTATGCGCTGGAAAAAGTCACCTGGTTTCGCGTTGGCGGCCCTGCGGATATTCTCTATAAGCCCGAAGACCTTGATGACCTCATCACCTTCTTAAAAAACAAGCCGGCCGATATTCCCGTCATGATAATGGGGGTCGGGTCTAATCTCCTGGTGCGCGATGGCGGTATAGAAGGCGTGGTGATCCGCCTTGGAAAGGCATTCGCCACACTCGAGTTGGAAGACACGTATATCCATGCCGGTGCAGGGTGTTTGGATATCAACACCGCGCTATTCGCCCAAGAAAACAGCATTGGCGGTTTGGAATTCTTAAGCGGGATTCCCGGTACAATAGGCGGTGCGCTTGCGATGAATGCCGGTGCTTATGGTGTTGAGATGGCTGACAGGCTGCTCTACGCCGAAGCGCTCGATCCAGAAGGCACCCTCCATCGCTTAGAACCAGAAGCGATGGGCTTTAGCTATCGCCACACCGGCATACCCAAGGATTGGATTTTCACCAAGGCAGTGTTAAAAGGATACAAAGAAACGCCATCAACCATCGCCGAGAAAATGCAGCAGATCCAAGAAGAGCGCGAATTAAGTCAGCCTACAAGGGCCCGCACTGGTGGCAGCACTTTCGTCAACCCACCAGATAACAAAGCCTGGGAGCTGATCGATGCGGCGGGCTGCCGTGGCCTCAATTATGGCGGTGCCATGGTGTCAGAAAAACACTGCAACTTTCTCATTAATAATGGCGACGCCTCTGCGGCTGATTTGGAAGAGCTCGGTGAAATGGTACGTCAGCGCGTTGAGGAACATTCCGGCGTGCAGCTACAATGGGAAATCAAGCGAGTAGGGCGCTAAAAACAATATGACGCAACAGCAGCATATCGCCGTACTAATGGGAGGGTTATCCAGTGAGCGTGATGTCTCGCTTTCCAGTGGCAACGCCGTTGCTGAAGCGCTCACTACGCTCGGTTACCGCGTTAGCGAAATCGATGTCGGTCGTGATGTTGCTGCGGTGCTCGCTGAGCTTGCACCAGATGTCGTCTTCAACGCGCTGCATGGCACCTATGGTGAAGATGGCTGCATCCAAGGCGTGTTGGAATTCCTGCAAATACCCTACACCCATTCCGGCGTCACTGCTGCTGCGGTCGCTATGGAAAAGCCATTAGCAAAGCGCGTCTTCGCACAAAGCGAGATTCGCTGTGCACCCGGAAAAGTAGTCACCGCCGAAGAAGCGCTCGCTGAGGATGTCTTGCCGAGGCCGTATGTGCTGAAACCCACCAATGATGGCTCCAGCGTCAACGTATTCATTGTACGAGAAAATGCCGATACCCCCTTTAGCAAAGAAAGCTTTACCCCAGGCGAGCTTCTTCTCGCCGAGCGCTATATCCCGGGCATGGAGCTCAGCGTTGCGGTGCTGCAGGATAAGCCGCTCGGCGTGATTGAGATTCGCCCTAAAGAAGGCTTCTATAACTATGCCAATAAATACACCAAAGGCATGACCGAATATATTATGCCTGCACCAGTGTCAGATACTATCTATACAGAAGCCATGGAGATGGCGGCAAAGGCCCATCATGCGCTGGGCTGTCGTGGCGTAAGCCGTGCAGATATACGTTATGATAAACAGGGTGATGGCCAGCTTTATATGCTCGAGGTCAACACCCACCCAGGGATGACGCCACTTTCTCTTGTGCCACAAATTGCTGCGCATACAGGTATAACATTCCCTGATCTGGTAGATATATTAGTGAAGGAAGCCCGGTGTGATCACAGATGAATCAAACCTTATCGCATAGCGCCACACATAAACTCACTCGCTATCGTCGTCTGCGCGTGTTATCGCGGCGCATCCGGCCAGCGCTCTGGATTTTCCTGGTAGTATTACTACTAGGCGGTGGCGTCTGGGCATTGCGTGCGGATGCACCTAACACGCTCTGGGCACGTGGCGTGGATTGGCTGATAGACCAATCAGCAGGGCTTGGGCTCGTGGTGCATGATGTCTATATCAGCGGGCAAACCATGCTTGATGATACCACCTTGCAAAACACACTTACCGTCAAGCAAGGCATGCCCATACTCGCCATCGACCTGCCTGGTATGAAGCGTGATATTGAATCGCTCGGCTGGGTAAAGGAAGTCGTCATTGAGCGCAAACTGCCCAGCACGCTCCACATTCGCATTATCGAGCGCACACCCATCGCCGTCTGGCAGCATCAGAAACAGCTAAGCTTAATTGATAAAGAAGGTGCGGTTATTGAAGAAGGCGTGCGCGAGGAATATATGCGCCTTCCTATCCTGGTCGGAGAAGATGCGCATCTGCATGCCGCCACGCTTTTCGATTTTTTGCAACACGAACCCAGCCTATTTGAGCGCGTTTCTTCGGTCATCCGTATTGGCGGGCGCCGTTGGAATGTCCGTTTGCTGGGCGGTATCGAAATAAAATTACCAGAAGAAAACCCTGAGGAAGCATGGCGGCGTTTAGCCATACTGCAAAAAGAGCAACATATCCTCGATCGACACATGCAGGTGCTTGATTTACGCATTCCGGGTCGCCTGTTCTTCGAAGCGGAGGGTAGCCAGTGAGAACAGGGGTTATCGCTACACTCGATATCGGCAGCAGCAAGGTCGTCTGCTTCATCGCAGAGGGCGATGCTAGCGGTGATGTCAAAATCTTAGGCATCGGCCACCAGGTATCACGCGGCGTACGCGGTGGTATCGTGATCGACATGAAGCAAGCAGAAGGGTCAATTGTAGAAGCTGTTCACGCCGCAGAGAAGATGGCCGGGGTAACGATCGATCGCGTGATGGTTAATATGGCCGGCAGTCATTTAACCTCCCACCACCTGCAAGTAGAAACCAATATTTCCGGCCACGAAGTGACTGATCGCGATATCCAACATGTCATCAACGAAGGTTATAAGCATTTCGCCAAAGATGATCGCGAAATCCTTCACTGCATCCCAGTGCATTACAGCATCGATGATACTACCGGCATTGAAAATCCGCGCGGCATGTTGGGGGAGCGTTTGCGTACCCATCTCCATATCGTCACTGCCTCTGCTACTGCGGCGCATAATCTGGCGAATTGCCTCGGCCGCTGCCATCTCAATATTGAAGATACAATCGCCACGCCCTATGCCGCTGGCCTCGCCTGTTTAACGCGTGATGAAAAGAATCTGGGATCCATCCTACTTGATATTGGTGGTGGCAACACCGCGATTGCTGTGTTTACCAGTGGCCAGCTGGTCTATATCGATAGTATTCCGCTCGGCGGCATCCACGTCACGCGCGATATTGCGCATGGCCTTTCCACCTCGCTTTCCTATGCTGAGCGCATCAAAACCCTCTATGGCAGCACTGTATCCACCACGTCGGATGAGTGGGATATGATCGATGTGCCGCAAACTGAAGGGTTTGAAGACGAGACTACAGATGCAGAGCTGGTGCAGATTTCCCGCGCCAAACTCACCGGCATCATCAAACCACGTATGGAAGAGATCATTGAAATGGCGCGTAAGAAGCTGGAAAAAAGCAGCGTTGCTGAATTGCTCGGCTCGCGCGTGATTCTCACCGGGGGTGCAAGCCAATTAGTGGGTGTGCGCGAGCTAGCCTCGCATATATTCGATCGCCAAGTGCGCATTGCCAAGCCTGAGCCGATGGAAGGACTGGCCGAATCGACCAAAGGCCCGGCTTTCTCTGTTGCGGTAGGCATGTTGCGCTATGCCATGGAGCAGGGGCCAGAAATGCTCGATCTTCCAGAAGAAACGAGTACTCCCGCCACAAAGAATTATCTCGGTCGTGTCGGACGCTGGCTCCAGCGCAATTTTTAGCACCGAATAAACACCTTATCGGCGATTGAGGTGCAGAGAAAATGCAACCCAGGATAGTGCCGGGTTTTTGAAAATTTGTGTGTACTAATCGGTTAAGATACTATATCTTGATTTAGCCTGCGGCCGTTGTTAACACCGCCTTAAAGAGGAGTCTATGAGCATCAACCTTCAGTTACCTAAGAAAAACAACCTAAAGCCATCGATTACGGTATTTGGTGCAGGGGGAGCTGGAGGAAATGCGGTGAACAACATGATTAATGCCAAGCTAGAGGGCATCAATTTTGTTGTCGCCAACACCGATGCACAATCCCTAGAAAACAGCCGTGCGGAGCAACGCATTCAGCTGGGTGAGAACATCACCCAAGGCCTTGGCGCCGGCTCCTACCCAGAAGTAGGGAAAGCCGCGGCAGAAGAGGCGGTCGAACAAATCATGGACCATATCAATGGTAGCAATATGATCTTTATTGCCGCCGGTATGGGCGGCGGCACCGGCACAGGCGCTGCACCTGTTATCGCACGTCTTGCCCGTGAGCAGGGCATCTTAACCGTAGCGGTGGTCACCAAGCCTTTCCATTTTGAAGGCTCGCACCGCATGCGCGTGGCCGAGCTTGGCCTCCAAGAGCTACAAAAATACGTTGATACGCTGATTGTTACGCCAAACCAAAATCTTTTCCGCATTGCCGATAAAAATACCAGTTTCCAAGACGCTTTCTCCATGGCGGATGATGTGCTGCGTGCCGGTGTGCAAGGCATTACCGACCTCATGGTGATGCCAGGCCTCATCAATCTCGACTTTTCTGATATCCGCTCGGTGATGGGTGAGATGGGTAAAGCCATGATGGGCACCGGCGAGGCGGAAGGTGATAATCGTGCTACGGGCGCTTCTGAAGCCGCCATTTCCAACCCATTGCTGGATAATGTGTCGATGCAAGGTGCGCGAGGCGTGCTGATCAATATTAGCGGTGGTGGTGATATGACGCTGTTCGAGGTTGATGAGGCTGCGAATCGCATTCGGGAAGAGGTTGATCCTGAGGCGAATATCATTTTCGGTGCAACATTTGACCCCAATCTTGAAGGGAAAGTGCGTGTTTCTGTCGTCGCTACGGGCATTGATGCTGTGTCAGAAGCTGCTGCCCCACCTGCAGGAAGTGCAGCATCTGAAGAAGAAAAGGAAGAGCGCGCCTTTGGCCATATCCGTGAGCGTTTTTCCATCATCGAAGGTATCACCTCGGATGAAGAATTTGAGCAGCCTGAGGCAGGGTTTTCTGAGCAAGAAAACGCTGATAGTGCCATAGAGGATGAAGGTACCTTTGTTGCGCCAGATCCGGTAGAGCCGCAGCAGCAGCCGGTCGCACCACAGTTTGCGTCTGCAGCAGCAGAGTCCAATGATGCAGAAGAAGGCGAGCTACCTTTCGCCAGCAATGCTACTAATGCTAGCCAAGAAGAAGCGCCGGAAAAACCTGCTGCACGCGGTCTCGGCATTTTTGGCCTCAGAGCAAAAAAAGCGGAAGCCGCTCCTGTAGAGGCGGAGGAAGGAAATAATGAACTCGAAGACATCCTCTCCTCCATACGCGTTAAAGAGCAAGAGGAAGAAGAGGGCGGCCTGCCGAAGGAGGATATTTTTGATATCCCCGCGTTCTTGCGCAGGAAATAGCCACTCCTAGCGCCGCTTCCGCTATAACCCACTGCAAATCTGTAACAATTTGTAATATACGCGCTATTGCCGCTTTCTGGCGCTTTCTGCTACTATCACCTTAAATAAGCGTGTGGCGTAATGAGCAAGAAAGTCTGCTATCAAATGTTTAACCCGTTCCAACATACATTAACCAATAGCGTAAGTTGCGCAGGTCTCGGCCTGCACACCGGGCAGCATGTGAATATGGTGCTGCGCCCCGCGCCGGAGGATACGGGTATTGTGTTCTGCCGCACCGATGTAAAAGATGCCGATCCCTTTGTTGCTGCGCATTATAAAAACGTCTCGAACACCATGCTCGGCACAACGGTGGAAAATGCAGACGATATTTCCGTCGCCACCATTGAACACCTTATGGCAGCGTTCTGGGGCTGCAATATCGATAACGCCTTGGTAGAGCTTGATGGTCCAGAAATCCCCATCATGGATGGCAGCTCAGAGCCGTTCGTTTTCTTGATCGAATGTGCCGGCGTCAGCAAACAGCGCAAGCACCGTCGCGTTATTGAGGTGCTAAAAACCGTGGAAGTAGAAGAAGCGAATAAACGCGTGGCGATCATGCCGGCGGATAGTTTTTCTGTTAGCCTAGAAATTGATTACGGCGATGACGTCGTCGATCAACAGCACTGCCTGTTTGATTCTGCCGATGTCTCCTTTAAAACTGATCTGTGCCGCGCCCGCTCATTTTGTTTTGAGCATGAAGTCTCTGCCATGCAGGAGAAGGGCTTGGCGCAAGGCGGTTCTTTGGATAATGCCATTGTGGTTGGTAAAGATGGCGTACTTAATAAAGAGGGCTTACGCTATCATGATGAGTTTGTCCGCCACAAAGTGCTTGATTGCATCGGCGATTTTTACCTCACCGGTGCGTTATTGCAGGGCCGTTTCCACGGCTTCCGCTCTGGCCATGCGTTGAACAACAAATTGCTCCACGCCTTCTTTGCCGATAAAAACGCCTGGCGCGAAATCAAAGTGCCAGAAACTCCGGCGATTATCACTTCTCCCGGCACGGCGTAAACTCCTCTAAATGAAGCTCCACAGGGCAGCGCCCTGTGGTATTATGTTTAATGCAAAAAAGCTTCATCGCGCCGTAGCTTAAAGAAGCTTTTTTACATGAAAAACCCGCCTTCGCCAAGGCTTCGGCGCGGTCACGCCACGCTAGAATCCACGGGGCAGACCCCGCGGTTAAGCGTAGGCGGATAACCGGCTCCGGCCAGAAAACGTTTTATATTACCGCCGCTTTGTGCTACGAAACACTCTATGGCACATTTCCGTTACATACCCGTCTTTTTGGTTGTCATCCTGCTTGCAGCATGCAGCAGCGGTGAGGAAAAAACCGTTGATGAAAACGCACCAAAACGTACAGCTGAAGAATATTACAACATTGCGTTGGATAGTCTGCAATCTGGACAATACGAAAGTGCGATTGAATCCTTCCGCGAAATTGAACGGCAATATCCGTTTTCTCCCTGGGCCTCGCGCGCGCAGGTGATGGTGGCCTATGCCTATTATAAAGACTCGGAGTATGACGACGCTATTGGCGCCATTGATCGCTTTGTCAGCCTCAATCCAGGCAATGAGAACGTCAATTACATGTATTACCTCAAGGCGCTTTCCTATTATGAGCGTATTTCCGATATCGGGCGGGATCAAAAAATCACCCAGCAAGCAAAAGATGCGCTGCGCGATGTGATGCTGCGCTTTCCGCAAACCGAATTTGCACGAGATGCACGGCTGAAGCTTGATCTGGTCAATGATCACTTGGCCGGGAAAGAAATGGAAATCGGCCGCTTCTACCAAAAGCAGAAAAAATATATCGCAGCGATTAACCGCTTCAAGGCCGTTGTTGAGCGATTTGAAACCACAAGCCATGCGCCAGAGGCGTTATACCGTATCACCGAGACCTATCTCGCCCTCGGCGTGCCGTCTGAGGCACAGAAAAACGCCGCCGTGCTCGGCCATAACTTCCCAGAAAGCAAATGGTATCACTACGCTTATCGCCTGGTAGAAAAGGGTGCGGATACGCCTATTCCGCAAGGTGATAGCTGGCTTACCAGAACATTCACGTTTGAATCCACCGAATCGCCTGCACAACAAGACCTGGAACAACCCTCCTTTCTTGATAGGGTAGAGGAATTCTTTTAAACATACGGCCACGCCATGTTACAGCAGCTCACCATTCACGATATCGTGCTGATTGAGGCGCTGGATATTCCTTTCCAGTCCGGATTTTGCGTGTTAACCGGTGAAACCGGTGCCGGTAAATCCATTCTGCTCGATGCGCTGGGCCTCGTGCTCGGCAAGCGTGCGGAAGCACGCCTGGTGCGTCACGGTGCAGAAAAAGGGGTGGTAACCGCCACCTTCAGTGCGGAAGATCGTGCTATCAAGACCCTCCTAAATGCGCATGCTATTGATGCGGAGGAGGAGCTGTTGCTCCGCCGCGTGCTCTATGCCGATGGTAAAAGCAAGGCCTTCATTAACGATTGTCCTGTCAGCATCCAGCTCTTGCAGCAAGTGGGCGCTAGCCTGGTGGAAATCCACGGCCAGCATACCCAGCAAGGCTTGCTGGCGCCGAACTATCACCGCCACATCCTCGATGCGTATGGTGGCTTGGAAGCCTCTGTCACCGCAGTAACGGAGGCATATACTGCGTGGCAGGAGGCGGAAAAGCGCTACGAAGAGGCACAAGCCATCTGCGATAAAACCAAGGGCGAGGAGGATTACCTCCGCCATGTCCTGCAGGAATTAGAGCAGCTTGATCCTCAAATAGGAGAAGAAGAAAAACTCGCCGAGCAGCGCAGCCGCCTGATGCATCAGGAAAAAATCACTGAAACGCTAGAGGCCGCCTTGGGCGAGCTGCATGGCAGCAAAGCCGTTGCCAGTGCCTTGCGCTCTGCCAGCCGCATTTTAGAGCGCAGCAGCGTGCCCGATAAAACCCTGTTTTCCTCAGCGCTCGAAGCACTAGATCGTGCTACCATCGAAGTGGATGAAGCAGAATCCGCCCTTGAAGCGTCGCTGAGGCAAGATGGCGATACTAATCTATCCTTGGATGATATAGAAGAGCGTCTGTTTGCCTTGCGTGAAGCGGCGCGTAAATACCGTGTAACGCCCGATGCGTTGCCGGAGCATAAAGAGCAGATCGCACAGCAGCTAGACGCACTGGAGCACAGCGAAGATGTGCTCCGCAATTGCATAGCAGAGCGCGATGCGTCTAAAAAACGCTATCAGGAACAGGCCGAAGCGTTGCACGCCAAGCGCCTGCAGGCTGCTCAGAAGCTCGAAAAAGCAGTTGCGAAAGAGCTTACGCCGCTCAAAATGGCGAATAGCGCGATGCAGATCGCCTGCGAGCCATTGCCCGAGTCAGGCTGGGGGCCACAAGGGATGGAGCGTGTGGAGTTTCGCGTGCGCACTAATCCTGGCGCGCCGTTTGGTCCCATGGCAAAAATCGCTTCAGGCGGTGAGCTCTCACGTTTCATGCTGGCATTAAAAGTCGTCTTGGCGCATGTAAAATCAGCACCCACCTTAATTTTTGATGAGATTGATAGCGGCATAGGTGGCGCGGTGGCTGATGCGGTGGGCCAGCGCTTAGAGCAGCTCGGCACCACGCATCAGGTGCTTGCCGTAACCCACCAGCCGCAAGTTGCTGCCCACGGCCAGCATCACTTGCGCGTAGAGAAACGCGAACGTGCCGGTGCGGTCACTACCACGGTCACACCGCTTTCTGAGCAACAGCGCCAGGAAGAAGTTGCCCGTATGCTCGCCGGCAAATCGATTACAGAAGAAGCGCGCGCAGCGGCCGGCAAATTGATGCAAGCGAGTTAAATGAACAATCTTTTCGACCTAGAACACCTCCGTGCCATTCCTCCGGATGCGTTAACAGAGGCGCAAGCCAAGGAAGAACTTGCTCGTTTGGCCGAAGAGATCGCCGCGCATGATCGCCGCTATTACCAGCATGATGCACCTACTATTAGCGATGCGGAATATGACGCGTTGCGCCAGCGTAACACGGCCATCGAAGCGGCTTTTCCGCAGCTAGTGCGCGCAGATAGCCCGTCTAACTCCATTGGCGCTGCGCCCGCAGAAAAATTCGCCAAGGTTACCCACGCCATGCCTATGCTCTCTTTGGCCA
>JANQQO010000040.1 GCA_028289305.1 Rickettsiales bacterium
ACCCAAGGCTTGCGACCGCAAGCCCGCCAATCGTTTGGCGAAAAGCCTTAGTGGCGTTTGAACGTCATTTAAGTAAAACAGCGCAGTCTTAGCGGCGCATGAGCGTCATTTAGAAAACACAAAACTAATGGACGGGTAAGGTGAAGATAAATTTACGGGGGATGGAACCCGCGTCGAAAGGCATTGTATGGATGGTTGCCAATACGCTGGGCGCGTCGGTGATGGTGATATTGGTGCGCTATATCGCAGAATTCTTGCACCCGTTTCAGATCGTGTTTTTGCGTAATCTCTTAGCGCTACTATTTTTTGTACCATGGATACTGCATCAGGGGATGGGGAGTGTAAAAACGCCGCATATGAAGCTCTATCTGCTGCGCGGCGCGGTAGGGGTGACGGCGATGCTCGGGTATTTTTATGCGCTGGGCTCCACCATGCCGCTGGGGGATGTGACCGCGCTGACCTTTGCTTCGCCTTTGGTGACTGTGGTGCTGGCGATGGTGGTGCTGGAGGAGCGCTTTGGCTGGCATCGCTTTGCCGCGCTTGGCATTGGGTTTATCGGCGTGTTGATTGTACTGCGACCGGGGATGGTGGAGCTGCATCCCGCAGCACTGGTGATGATCGCCACGGTGGGATTATGGGGCTGGATCGGGATCTTGATCAAATTGCTGACGCGGCATGAACCGGCCTGGCGCATTACGTTTTATATGGTATTGCTGATGGCACCGCTCTCACTAGTGCCTGCACTCATGGTGTGGGAGCCTGTTCCACTGGCGCTGTGGCCTTGGCTTTTTGCGCTGGCGCTGGTGTCAAATCTGTTCCAATATGCGCTAACACAAGCCTTTGCGCATGCGGAATTGACATTATTGATGCCATTTGATTTTCTACGGCTGGTGTTTGTGGCGCTATTGGCCTATTGGGCTTTTGCAGAAACGCCGGATTTTTGGACCTTTATTGGCGCGCTGGTAATTTTAGCAAGCGCGCTCTATGCGGCGTATCGCGAGGCGCTGCGCAAAAAGAAACGAGGGGATGTATAAAATATGCGTTCTGTGATGACACGCGCGCTTAATGTGCTGCTGCCACCGCATTGTATTGCCTGCCCGGCATTTACCGAACAGCCGGGAACGCTGTGCAACACGTGCTGGCAGG
>JANQQO010000034.1 GCA_028289305.1 Rickettsiales bacterium
TGATTACGTCTTCTACGGCGTCTTGCCATCATTCCCTCAACACGATGTACTTTTCATCGAACTCCTATTTACATGGGACTTTATGAATGTGCAATAAAATGTTATAACCGTTTCCGCGATGTATCATGCTGGTATTGTAAGGTTTTGCGCGCTATTCGCGCTGTGTTTTTTTACACTCACCCTGCCACAAAAGGGTGTTGCCGCCACTAATGGTAATTTATTTAATACTGGCGAAACCAAATCCACCAACCTCACCCCCTTCCCAAAATGGACAGGTATGCTAAGCCGCTATACGGAAGAAAAAAAGCTAGAAACCCGCCCCTGCGTTCCCACCGCCTCTGAGAAATGTCACCTGCAAGAGTGGCGTAATTTCCTCATCACCTTGAAAGAAAAAGATACCCGCACCAAGCTCGATGAAATCAATCGCTACATGAACCAGGCGGAATATATCCTCGATATCGTCAATTGGGGCATCAGCGATTATTGGGCCACGCCGTACCAATTTCTTGTTAATGATGGAGACTGCGAAGACTTCGCTATTGCGAAATATATTTCGCTTAGAATGCTCGGTATACCAGAGCAGGATATGCGCGTTGTCATCCTGCAAGACCTGAACCTAAATGCCATCCACGCCGTGCTCGCTGTCTATATTGATGGCACCCCTTTCGTGCTCGATAATCAGGTAAAACAGGTTATTCCTGCAGATAAAATCCTCCACTACAATCCTGTATATTCAATCAATGCCGAGTCTTGGTGGCGCCACCATCGGCTGTAATTTAGACTCAGCAGGCACTACCCAGCGATGCCGAATTTTCGTGCAAACCTGTATCTTTTTTGCTACTATTATCCTAACAGGTTTTTATCATACAGAAATAGCTCAGGGAGGTGTTTATGACGCTACAAGCGCACATCAGTAAACTCCAACATCAACATGAACAACTCGAAGAAGAAATCCACGACGCCTTTATCCACCACATGCCCGATGAACGCCTCGCCCGCTTAAAAAGAAAGCGATTACGCGTCCGCGACACCATCCAAAACCTCAAAAACCAAACGGGTTAGCTAGGTCACACCAGCTTTCTAGCCACGTCATCGTAATCCTCCCATCGTCATTCCCGCGAAGGCGGGAATCTCTTTTGCATCGTTTAAGATCGTGGAGAGAGGGATCCCCGCCTACGCGGGGATGACAGCTCCCTAATCTCTTAATTATCCTTATTACTCCAAATTAACTTACTGAAATACAATACTATATTCTCCAACATGTCATAAAAGTTTCACATTACTTTCTTGCATTTTATGCTATACTATAGGGTGAAAATTACACCTTTCAGGTGATTTAAGATATCGTATCTGAAAAAACATGCATGTTGCTGTTGCTGCGTTGGCAACAGACAAGATGCTAGGTCAGGGTTTTTCATTAAGGAGAAAAAACCATGGCAGAAAACGTATTGACTGATGAGCAGGTGAAACAAATCCAGCACCTGGCAGAAACCACGCTCCCACAAATGTGGCAAGTACCCGACTCTTACAGAGCGGAAGGGACCGACGGAGCAATCATTGTCGAAGCTGGCACCTGGAAAGTCTTTTTTGGCAACAAGGTGTTGGTGGAATGTTTTTTGGGCAACGACCCGCTCGCCGTATCGGCGTTTCTGTTCACCCTGAAAACTCCGGGCGGCCTTCAGCTCCTTATGGAACGGAAGAAAGTCCTAGACGGGAGAGACTAATCACCTGTCGCAAGCGCCTAACGGCGAAGCCCCCCCACCCGGGGGGCTTTTCTTTTGTCCTAAACCCTACCTTTGTCATCCCAGCCTTGAGCTGGGATCCAGTATTAATTTAAATCCCCTGGAT
>JANQQO010000063.1 GCA_028289305.1 Rickettsiales bacterium
GCGCGGCACCGAAGCGGGTAGGGTGGTGATCACCTTCGATACGCTGCCGCAGCTGGAACGGCTGATGACACTGCTGGAACCACGCGGCGACCTCCCTCCGGTGGGCGAGGAATAAGGGATTAGGGGAGTTGATGGTTGGTGGTTTACGCAAGATGGATCCCCCTGCTTGTTCGCTCCGCTCACGCACGGTTCTTGCCTTAGCCCCTTTGTCATTCCAGCGAAAGCTGGAATCCAGGGGCAGCAAAAACGCGCGCCAGGGGGATGACAATAACTTTAGGGAATAAGAATTTTTTAATAACGCTCAAGCGCCGTCCGTCTCCGCTCTTCGAGCTACGCCGCGACAGGCTAAGGCTGCGCTGTTTTACTTAAATAACGTTCAAACGCCACTAAGGCTTTTTCGCCAAACGATTGGCGGGCTTGCGGTCGCAAGCCTTGGGTCGCACTCGTCGCTAGCGCTCCTCCTCGCAGACGGCCTGATGGTGCTATTACGCTGCGGCGCGGGCGAGGTTGGCGGGTAGGGCGGTGAGTTGCATGGTGTAGCGCTGGCAGAGCAGTGGGGCGTTTGCCCCCGTTTGCTTGCAGGCAAATTCGGCTTCATAGAGCAGATCAAGCGCTGCGGGCAGGGCTTCTGCCTGGCGTGACCAGCGGGTAAGCGCCCGGGCAAAGGCCGGTTTTTCTTTAAAAAATATCGGGGGTTTAAGGGCAGTGATCGCCGCCTCCTGCGGTGTGCCGGCAGCGCATTGGCCGGCGGCATCATAGAGCTGAAGAAAATAATAGAGCAGGGCGCGCAGCACGCCAACGGGGGTGGCCCCTTGCTGCAGGGCTTTGCGGCTGTGTTTTTCCACCGCCTGGTGATCGCCCGTGGCGACCGCAATGCAGATATCGCGCAGCGTGCTCTCGGTGGTCTCGCCCACCGTAGCGCGGGCATCCTCCAGCGTGATCGGGCGGGTGCCGCAATAGAGCAAGAGTTTTTCCAGCTCCTGACGGACAATACCGCGATCGCCCTGGCAGTGCTCGGCAATCCAGGTGATGGCATCAGGCTCTGCCGTAGCGCCCGCCGTAGCAAGCGCCTGCTGCACCACACGGGCGAGGCCCGCGGTATCATCGTGATAGCAGGGCAGGGCGGCTGTCGCCGATTCTTTCTCAAAAAGCTGACGCAGGCTGGCGCGCGGCGCAAGCTCACCAGCGGTGACGAGGAGGAAGGCGGCTTCTTTGCCTGCAGACGCGGCGAGCGCATCTTTAATCGCCGCCGTGCAGTTATTATCGGCCATACGCAAGCGCACCAGGCGGCGCCCACCGACCAGGCTCATCGCCAGGAGTTCATCTGTGAGGATTGCGGGATCGTCTTTAACGCGCTCAGGCGTTAGCTCGACAACGCGGAAAGGATCCTTGGGGTCGTCAACGATATGCGCGAGTAGGGCTTCCGCGCGCTCACTGGCAAGGCCGAGATCCGGCCCGTAAAGCAAGGCGGCCGTGACGGCGGAATCAGGTTGTTGGATAAAGCGATCGACGTTAGCGGCAGTGAACTTCACGAGGAAGACGTGGATTGGTAGTTGAGCAAGAACGCGGTGACGCGGGTTTTGACGTCATGCGCTAATTCGTCGATGACGCGGCGGCGCGTATCGGTTTTTGCCGCATGCGTGGCGAATTCGGACTCCACACGGTCATACGAGCCGACGATTTTACTGTGACCCTTGTGGATGACAGCACCACTGCTGTTATCTTTGATCTGATATTGCGCGGTGTAGACGAGGTTATAGCGGTTAATGCTACGGTCTTGCTCGATGACGAGTGGGACTTCCTGCTCTTTTAGCGTGAGGTGCAGGCGGTATTGCGGGGCACGATTTTTGGCCAAAGGATTGAATAGGTCTTCTAGGCGCGTATGGAGCTGCTGAGAGGTGCGGTCGCGTCCGATGGGGGATATGTCTACCGCAAGCG
>JANQQO010000070.1 GCA_028289305.1 Rickettsiales bacterium
AGCATTTCTGCTTGCTGCAAATACATACTTGCTGCGCTTCCGGTACTCAAGTAGTTATTCTACGATCCGTTCCGGTTCTCGCAAGTAGGTATTTTCGCTAACCATAAATACTTAATTAAAACGACTATAGTTTTTGTTACATGGGCATTTTCATGCCGGGGGGAAGGCCCATGCCAGAGGTGACTTTGGCCATTTCTTCACCGGTGGTGGCGTCGATTTTGCCTTTGGCGTCGTTGAACGCGGCGATGATGAGGTCTTCAAGCGTTTCGATATCTTCTGGGTCAACCACGGCAGGATCGAGCGTGACCTTTTTCATCTCACCTTTGCCGTTAACGGTGATGGAGACCATGCCGCCGCCGGCTGTGCCGGTTTCTTCCATCTGGGCAACCTTCTCCTGCATCTCTTCCATCTTTTTTTGCATGGCTTGCGCCTGCTTCATGAGCTTATTGATGTTCATAGATTTCCTCGTTTATCCCTGTGTGCTTTTTTGTTGTTTCGGTGTGGGTTCGTGCTCTTCCTTGTTATGGGGTGTGGAAGCCGCGGTTTCAATATTTTTCACCTCCGCACCGGGGAAAGCATCAAGCACGGCCTGAACATTGGGATCATCAATGCAGGCTTTTTTGTGGGCAGCGAAGGCATCCTCCTCCTGTTCGCGCAGGCTTTTGCTGCCAGCCTCATTGGAGACGATGACGAGCCATTTTTCATTGGTCCAGCGGCGGAGGCAGGCGGTGAGCCGGCCGGGTAGATCGGTGGGTGCGGCCTCAGAGAGGCGAATCTCAAGGCGGAGTGGCGCGAATTCCACAAGGTGCACATCGCTTTTCAGCCAGTTATAGAGGAAAAATTCCTGCTGTGTTTTGAATAGGGTGACAATGTCTTCAAAACTGGTGGGATTGGTGATGGGCGCTGCTGCAGGAGGAAGTGCGCTTTCTATCACAGGTGGTGCAGGATCTGGATCATTCGCAGCCAATGCGGGAGCGGGTGCTTGTTCTTGTGGGGCCGGTGCCGGAGTGGGCGTAGCGCCATTGGTGTGGGCGGTATCTGAAGTAGTAATTTTTTTGATGAGATCGCCGGGGGTGGGTAGATCAGACGTATAGGCGAGGCGGACCAGCACCATCTCTGTCGCCATTAAGGTGTTTGACGCACTGGCCACTTCGCTGGCTCCTTTAAGCAGCATTTGCCAACAGCGCGCGAGATAGGGTAATGCGAGTTTTTCTGCGAGCGCTTTAGCGCGATCGCGCTCGTTTTGTGGGATATGCGGCGCGTCAGCAAGCTCAGGGATAACCTTTATCTGCGTGAGAAAATGGGTGATTTCAAGGAGGTCTTGCAGGATGAGCTGGGGATCAGCACCAGAGTGGTAGAGCTCTTTAAACTGGGTGAGCGCGGCGGCGGCATCGCCTTTGGTGATATGTTCGAAGATAGTATAGACCCCATCTTTGCTGACCAGGCCCAGCATGGATTGCACCTCCGATAGCTCGACCTGTTTGCTATCGCCGCTATAGGCAATGGCTTGATCGAGGAGGGAAAGCGCATCTCGCACCGAGCCTTCTGCTGCATTGGCAATGAGGTTTAAGGCCTCGGTGGCGATGGTGACTTTTTCCTGCTTACAAATGGATTGGAGATGGGTAACGAGCTGTTCAGCCTCAATACGCGGGAGATCAAAGCGCTGGCAGCGGGAGAGTATGGTAACCGGGATTTTACGAATTTCGGTGGTGGCGAAAATGAATTTTACGTGCTCGGGTGGCTCTTCTAAGGTTTTGAGCAGCGCGTTGAACGCGCTTTTGGAGAGCATGTGCACTTCGTCGATGATGTATATTTTAAAGCGTGCGGAACTTGGGAGATATTGCGCGTTATCGATGATTTCACGTATATCAGCGACACCAGTACGGCTGGCGGCATCGACCTCAAGCACGTCTTGATGGCGGCCTTCAGCGATCGCGATGCAGTGTTCGCACTTGCCGCAGGGATCTGGAGTGATAGCGCCGTTGCCGTCTTCACCGATGCAATTTAATGCGCGGGCGATGATGCGGGCGGTGGAGGTTTTGCCGACACCGCGAATGCCGGTGAGGATAAAGGCATGGGCGATGCGCTGTTGCTCGATGGCGTGGGTGAGGGTTTGCACGAGCGCGTCTTGCCCGATGAGATCTTTAAAACTGGCGGGACGGTATTTCCGCGCCAAAACGGTATAGGCTTGCTGTTCAGACGATTCTGCCACGTTTCTCTATAACAATAAGTGTTCTTTCCCAAGGAGGCCGGAACGACGACCCAGCGAGTTTCGTTACGGCTGCTTGCTTTCGCACCTGACCGGGTTGGCGAAGTCGCTGCCCGCCATCCAACCTCCCGTGGTCTACTATTGATCAGATGCGCGGGTAAGACAAGCAGTTTTGCACCACAGCGGGGTAAAATTTGCTTTATTCTGACACAAAGCTGTATACACTGGGAGATAGAGGCGTTTCTTGCCATTTAACCACATGATCTAGCGTGTTATGCCACGAAAAAAGACGCAAACATTTTTATATCATCGCAGCATGGAGGCAGGCGGTGCTGGGCTGTTGTTATTTGCGCTGTTCATGGCGGTGTCGTTTCTGACCTATCACGCGGAAGATCCCTCGTTTAATTATGCGGCTGATGGGCCGGTACGCAACTGGGCGGGCACGCCAGGAGCGTATTTAGCGGAGCCGCTGCTGGAAATGCTTGGATTCGCGGCTATTGTGCTGGTGGTGATTCCCTTGGCCTGGGGCTGGAAGATGGTACGGAAAGAGAGCCTATCGCCTTGGTGGCTTAGGATTACCATGCTGGCGATTGTGATCCCGGTATCGGCGAGTTTTTTCACGAGCATGGATTTGCTGTTTGATGTTCCGGAAAGCTGGCTTTCAGACAGTTTTGGTGGGGTGCTGGGCGCGTTTATTTACGACGATTTATACCCCTATACCACGCCGCTGGGCTTTGCCCTGGTTACGTTATTTTTCTTTTTAACGACGCTGTTTTTTACGCTGGGGCTGCATCTGGGTGAATGGAAGGCAATGGCGAACCGGGTAATACACGCCATTGTGCTGGCCTGGCAGGTGGCGGCATTTGCTACGCGCAAAGCGATTGCGGTTGTACAAATGGTGATACGGAAAGCGCCGAAGGCAAAGGCGAAGAAAGTGACAAAAGCGCCCTCTAAAACACGGCGGAAGATTGTGGAGGTGGCGCGGAGTGCCACACGCAATAAAACCAAGAAGGCTGAACAAACCACGCTGGATTTAAAATCGCCGGATGAGTTTCAGCTGCCGTTGTTGAGCTTTTTGAAATCCTCTTCTGGGAAGCAGGAAACGCTTTCAGAAAGTGCCTTATCACAAAATGCGCAGCTATTAGAGAAGGTGCTCGATGATTTTGGCGTGTATGGCAAGATCACACGGGTGCGACCAGGGCCGGTGGTGACCCTCTATGAGCTGGAACCAGCGCCGGGAACAAAATCTTCCCGGGTGATTGGGTTATCGGATGATATTGCGCGCTCGATGAGTGCAGTCTCGGCGCGGATTGCGGTGATTCCGGGACAGAATGCGATTGGAATTGAGCTGCCGAATGATTCGCGGGAGACGGTGCTACTACGCGAATTGCTGGAGAGCGAGACGTTTAAGGATGAAAAACATATTCTGCCGCTAGCGCTGGGTAAGGATATTGGTGGGGATGCGATTATTGGAGATTTAGGGCAGATGCCGCATTTGCTGGTGGCGGGAACGACTGGTTCGGGGAAATCGGTGGCGCTGAACACGATGATTATCTCCCTGCTCTATCGCTATTCGCCGGAGGAATGCCGCTTTATTATGATTGACCCGAAAATGCTGGAGCTTTCGGTGTATGATGGGATTCCGCATTTGCTGTCGCCCGTGGTGACGGAGCCCTCCAAGGCGATTGTGGCGCTGAAATGGACGGTGAAGGAGATGGAGAATCGTTATCGGCTGATGTCGCATATGGGTGTACGGAACATCGCGAATTATAACCAGCGCATTAAAGAGGCGCGCGATGGTGGCGAGGTGATTGAACGCAATGTGCAAACCGGATTTGACCCTGAGACGGGCAAGCCGATTATTGAAGCGGTACCCTTGGATATGACGCCGCTGCCGCTGATTGTGGTGGTGGTGGATGAGATGGCGGATCTAATGATTATCTCTGGAAAGGATATTGAGACCTCGATTCAGCGCTTAGCGCAGATGGCACGCGCGGCAGGTATTCATATTATTATGGCGACGCAACGCCCTTCGGTGGATGTGATCACCGGGGTGATTAAGGCGAATTTTCCGACGCGCATTAGCTTTCAGGTGACCTCGCGCATTGATAGCCGCACGATTCTGGGTGAGCAAGGGGCAGAGCAGCTGCTCGGGAAAGGCGATATGCTTTATATGTCGGGCGGGAGCCGTATTACGCGGGTGCATGGGCCGTTTATCAGCGATAAAGAGGTGGAGAAGGTGGTCTCCTTCCTGAAAAAACAGGCAGCGCCGGATTATATTGAAGAAGTGACGGCGGGCGAAGAGGAATTTGATGGCGCGATGGGAGAAAGTGGCGAGCGCGATGCGATGTATGACCGCGCAGTGGAGGTGGTGTGCCGCGAGCAACGCGCCTCAACGAGCTTCGTGCAGCGGGCGTTGAAGATTGGCTATAACCGCGCGGCGAACATTATTGAGCAGATGGAGCGCGATGGCGTGGTGAGCCCAGCGAATCATAGCGGCAAGCGGGAAGTGTTGGTGACGCATGTTCCGGATTAAGGTGATGGTGGCGATATGCGCGCTGGGCTGGGCGTTAGTAACGCCGCTGGCGCAGCCGGCGATACCGGGTGAGCAGCAGGCGCTGACGCGGGAGGAGCTGCAACTCATACGGCAATTAGAGCGGCATCTGAATGGCATTGGCACCATGGTGGCGGATTTTATACAGGTTTCGCCTTATGGAACATCTGGTGTAGGTGGTTCAATTAGCTTTGGCCGGGTTTTCTTAGAGCGGCCGGGGAAGATTCGCTGGGAGTACGACGCCCCTACCCCGCTGCTAATTGTGATTAATGATGATGATCTGACCTATTATGATTTGGAGCTGGATCAGATTAGCTATAGCTCGGTAGACTCGCGGCTGTCTGAGCTGCTGATTGATGAGAATATTCGCTTTTTGGATGAAGGCATACGCGTGGTGGATGTGCGCGCCAATGAGGACGCGGCTTCAATCACGCTGCAGGAAAGTGCTGCAGAAAGCACGGATAATCTAGGGATTCAGGAACTCTCGCTGCTTTTTGCAACTGCGCCAGAATTGGTGTTGAAGCGAATAAAATTGCGCGATATGAATGGGAAAGTGACCACGGTGGAGCTAAAAAATCCGCGCTATGGGGAAAAGCTAGAGGATGCGTTATTTGTGGTGAAAAACCCGCGGATCTTTAACCGCAAAAAACGACCATAGGAGATGATTATGCCCAGTTTTGATATTGTTTCAGAAACGAATATGAACGAGGTGGATAATGCGCTGCAATCGCTGATGCGCGAGATCGGCCAGCGCTATGATTTTAAAGGGAGCACCTGTTCGGCGGAACGCAATGAGCAGGAGATTACACTGGTGGCGGAGGATGATTATAAGCTCACCACCCTGCAGGAGCAGCTGAAAGTGCACGCTACACGGCGCAAGGTGGATACACAAGCGTTTGAGTTTGGTGAGGCGGAGAAGGCTTCGGGCAATACGCTGCGGCAGCTGGTGCAGGTGAAGCAGGGCATTGATAGCGAGACGGCGAAGAAGATTGTTAAGGAAATTAAAGGCACAAAGATTAAGGTGCAGGCGGCGATTCGTGGCGATACGCTGCGCGTGGATGGGAAGAAGCGCGATGACCTGCAGGCGGTGATGAGCACCGTGAAGGAGATGAACCTGACCCTGCCGCTGCAATTCACGAATTTCCGGGATTAGGTTATGTTAGGATGTGGGGTTTAGGATTGGGAATCTAGAGGTTAGAGGTGTGATCCCGGCCGTCGGTTGTTTTGGGGTTCTTGACCCTATCTTGAAAAGAGGAGGATTTTGATGGGTCTATTGTTGGGGATTTTTCTTTGGTGATGACAGGGGCGTCTTGGGTGCTCGAGTGTTTGCTCCTAGAAACAAGAAGTTCTACTGCCTCAAGGTCTTCTGGGTCAGGAAAACCTAAATACTCTGCGCTGATTTTTTTAATACGTTTTGGGGTACGCGCCATTTGTTGGCTTAACACGTTTAACCCTATCTCAAGTGCGCTTATAAGTGGGGGAGATTGTTTTTCCATAGTGGCTAAAATTTGAGGCGTTTCATTTGGTGCTTCTTTATGTAAAGCAACCACGATGCGGGCCAAATCATCCATGCGTAATCCCCCTTCTTCAGATAGATCTGTTTGATGCACCATTATGTGTAACAAGGACGCTTTTTCTATAGCACTTAAACCTAGCTCCTGTATCTCTCCGCGTATTTTATATGTATCTCGTCTGGGTGTAAATTCTTCAGTAGAATATTGGGCGTTTTTAGCTATGTAGTACTCTCTTGCTACATAGCCAGTGCCAACTGCAGCCACTGCAGCAACGGCAATCACGGGGTTCATATTAAAAACAGCTTGCCCTAACGCAGGAGAAACATTTGAAAGCAAAGGGGCAATAACCCAAGGTGTAATCCATAAAAAAGAGCCACCGAGCAACAATATGGAGCCAACGACAAGTGGAGACGTTGCAGCAAAATTAGTTTGTAGTGCCTGCTGTTCTCGCTCATCTGGTACAAAACCAAGCATGCGCGTGGCGTGCTCGCGCAAGGTGGCGTCATCTTGGGGCGGATGTTCTTGTGCGTCAGGCATATACCACTTACCGTAAGGTTGTTATACCAACCTGTTAAAGTATAACCTATTTTTAAGGATTTTGGAATGTTAGGAGTTAGGGTGTGGGGGAGCCGTGGCGGCGCTGCCAATATTGCGTGATGCCGGACGTATTCCAGCCATAGCTGATATTATGCGGTGGGCCTTCGGCTGCAACGGTGAGCGGTGCAGAGGGGCGATCTAGATCCGTGCCCATATAAAGATCGAGCTTGGAATTGATATTAAGCTGCCATTCGGGGATGTTGAAACTCCCCTTGAAACTGCCTTGCTTGAGCAGCGGGTGGGTGAGCGTGATGTCTTTAAAACTGGCGATACCCTGCTCGATCATGATTTTACCGGAAGAGTAATCCAGCGGGGTTTCTTCACTGGTGTTGATGAGGTTATCGTTCACGAACGCATAGACCGCACCGCGCTCCGTGATGGAATCGGTTTCAAAGGCGATTTTTTTCAGATCAATATTGGGTAGCTTGAGCCCGCTAGAGGTGAAAGAGATATCGCCTTTTAGGCCAGACACCCAGGCGCGCTGATTGGTACCGGAGGTGGAAAGCCGGCCGCTGAGGCTCGCACGCCCTGCAGAGAGCGAGCGATTGCCGAAGAGCTGATTAAGCAGCTCGGGTAGATCGCCGTTATTGAGGGAATAGGTGGCGCTGATGGTTGGAGAACGAATGCCGAACACGGCTTTGATATCCGCAGCGCCATCGAAGGCCTTGGTGCGGAAGCTATCAATTTTGAGGGTGTTTTTATCAATACTGCCCTGGATGGTGGCATCTTGCATCTGCACATGGCCATGGGTGAGCGCATCAGCTTTTAGCGTGAAGGCAGTGTTGGCCACACCGAGGCGGGTGAGGAAAACATCTTGCTCAGACCAGACGGGATTAATGCGTATCGCATTGGGTTCTGTGGACACGGGCTCTCCACCGAAAAGGAAGGCGGTGTTCAACCGCTTTGCCTGTGCAGCGATGGTGATTTGTGGGGTGAGCTCTTCAGTATTGACGGTGGCTTTGATGCTCATCGCAGCATCATCACCCTCAAAGCTGAGCTGCTTGATATCGACGAGTTTAGGAGTGACGAGGGCAACGAGATTCACACCCGTGTAGCGATTGCCACGATAGGTGAGCTCGTTTGCTCTAAACGAGATGCCGAGCTTTTCTGCGATGTCTTTAAGCTGGCGGAGTTGGTCAAACTGCTTGAGATCATTCGCAAGCGTTACCTCATCCGCAGGGGCGGAGAAAAAATCTTCCGGAAGCAGGGTGAGGTCGATATAACGATCCAGATCTAAGCGCGAGAGGCGAATGGCGGAATTAGCAGCCGAGGTCTCGCCTTTTATTAGCGCAGCTTGAGCGACAAGCTCGGTATCGTCAATCTGCGCCTTAAGGCGGCGCAGCGTAGTTTTATCTTTCTCAAAAATAATAGTGCCATCCAGCGCGAAAGTGTTGAGCACACCTTCTTTCAGCGATGGTGTTTTGACCTCGAGCCAGGTGAGCAACGGCATGAGCTGCTGCCCCTCTAGCTGGAAGGTGCTTTCAAAACGCTGCTCTGGTGTGCCGGGGGCGTGGTAATTACCGGACACGGTGACAGCACTCTGGCCGGGCAGTTCTTTAGCAGTAAGATTCTTAATAAAGAGGGTATCATGACCAATAGTGCCATCAAACCGCACATCGCGCACAGTGTGATCTTTGAGCGATAATGACGCGAATGTGGCATCTAACCCCAGGGTGAGATTTTTCGTGATATCAAGCGGGGCGGATTCTTCGCGCTTAGGTAGATTTTCTGCTGCAGGAGATGGCGGCGCTAAATCTGCTGCGCTGGCGATAGCAAATTTGCTGAAAGAAAGCTGGGCATTGATCGTAGATGGGTCTTCAGCGCTCCAGGTGATACCCCCCTCCCCCTCTATATTATTAGAGGTGATGATGAGATCGCTGATAGCAAGGGAGGTATCGGTATATTCCAGACCACCCTTGATGCGCGCAGTTTCTTCTGCAAGACCAGAAAAGGTGGTGTATGGGAAGGTGGTGGGGTTAATGCCCAGGAAGGTGAGCAGCGGCCTTATCGAGCGGGATAGTTCGGCATTTACCGCACCGCGTATGTTCTGCCCTTCTTCACTGCGCGTCATATCTCCTTTAAAAGAAAGCTGCGACGTACCGCTGGTGAGTGTGGCTTCTAGTGGGCTGGTGCCAGCAGCCGTGTTGCCTAATTGCATGGTAAAACCAATATCAGCACCAGGCTCTGAGAGCGTGCCCGTTGCGGCAAACGGCCCATGTGCGCTCTCCGCAGTGATGGTGGCGCGATCAATACGCAGGGCTCTCTGCGAGGGCGCTTCTGCTGTGCCTGAGCTATAGGTGACAGTGGCACGATCGATATCGAGCTGGTTCACCGCAAAATAAGGCGGAAAATTGCCAACAAATTCAGCAAAGGCCTGATCTCCCCTGAGCTCCCAGTTAGGCGGCGTTTCTTCCAGATCTTCGAGGTTAAGAAGTACGTTATGCGCCGTGAGGTGAGAGATTTTAACCTGGCCTTGGAGCAGCAAGAGGAGTGATATATCTGCGTAGAGTGTTTTGATGACCAGCATATCCTCAGCAGCGCTGCCAGCGGTATTTTTTAAGCGAATATCATAGGCACGGAATTGTGGCTTGGGGAACACGCTAATCTCAATATCGTCACTCATGGAGAGATCGCGGCCGGTGAGCGCCTTTACCTCATCGATGAACTCTTGGCGCTGCTGTTTCCAATCAATCACGAAGGGAAGTGCATAAAAAGCGCCGGCACCGAGAATCGCTAAAAATAGGATGAGCTTTATGAGAAAACCAAAAAACCCACCGCCGCGTTTTTTCTTTGCTCCTTCTGGAATAAGTGGGTTATCTGCCTTAAGGCCCAGCGAGGCTGTATCTGGCACTTCTGATGTGTGTATATCTGTATCAGGAGGCGTTTCTGGGGCGAGTAATTCTTCTGCAGAAGACGAGGGGGTTAAACTCTCCATATCTTCCGGAACGATATCTGCAGGACCAGAGGTGGGTTCTACCTCACTCCAGGAGGAGGGAACGGTATTTTCTTCAGGCGTATTTTTATTTGAGGGATCGGGCGGCGACTCCAAATCTTCCGGCATGGAAGAGAGGTCATCCAGATCCGGCAGAGATGTTTCCTCCGGCGCAGGAGTATCCTCTTCCTGGAAAGGGTTTTGGGTCTTTTTATTATCGCCGTCGGACAAGCACTCCTCCCTTTTTTAGGAAATAGTACGGCACACAACACGTACCAACCTCCCCGCGCGGGAGGATAGCCTAAATGTCTGCAAAGTGCAAACGCTATAGGAAGGAATGTGCACTATATCTAATGGGGTATGACCGCGCCTTATAACATTTTATGCAGCACATCGTTTTCTTTTTTATCTAAAAAGCGGTGTTTCAACGCACCCGCGATGTGCAGCACCACGATAGCGAGCAGTGTATAGGCCAAAATAGCGTGCCACTCATTCGCCAAAGCGCCAAGCTCCTTATTTTCAGGAAATAGCATAGGCATGGAGATACCAAAAAGGGAAACGCCATAGCCATAACTATTCGACATCAGCCACCCCATCAACGGAACCGCAAGCATCATTATATAGAGGAGGTAATGCGCACCATGGGCAAGTTTGCGCACCGTGCTGGGAATGCCCTCAGGCGTTGGCGGAATATGTGAGCGTTGACGAACCGCAAAGCGCACAACCAGTAGTAGTAAAACTAAAACACCAAAGGATTTATGCAGACTATATAGGTCGCCTCGAAAGCTTACCGTGTTATCGAGCCCCTCCATATACCAGCCTACGCCGATAAGCCCGAGGATGGCAAGCGCCATAGCCCAGTGTAACACCCTCATAAATAACGAATATTTCTCATTTTTCATGATACACCTCTCATAATGCGGTTTTTCACACCCATATGGTTAATTTTGCTTTACCTGACGAAAAGTTACATCTAGAATCCTCCGTTACCTCTTATAGGATAAAAAAACAAGAAAATAAAAAAATACTGCTATCTCAGTGTGTTAGCGGCAATGGTTGCCCCTCCCATATGAGACGGCTAAAAACACTATATGTTGTAGTTGGCGATGGTTGTAAACACAATATATGCAATTTTAGATGCATTTTTCTATTTACACCGAGGCCAGTGATTCGTACAATCAGGACCATGAGCATGACGCTTTTTGCACAAAATATCCAGGTAGGAGAAGAAACAATGGTACATGTAGACGTACACGACACTGGAGAGGCGCACAAAGTGCGCAAGGATCCCTCACGAGATGCCCATCTCAGCGATTTTGGTAAAGCCGTATTGCAGGACCGCTATTTGCTGCCCGGCGAGACGTATCAGGATTTATTCGCGCGCGTAGCGGAGTATTACAGCGATGATGCGGCGCATGCGAATCGGCTTTATGATTATATTAGCCGCCTATGGTTTATGCCTGCCACGCCGATTTTGAGCAATGGTGGCACGGATCGTGGCTTGCCTATTTCTTGTTTTTTGAATGAAACGGAAGACAGTTTGAAAGGGATTGTCGATCTGTGGAATGAGAATGTGTGGCTGGCCGCGCGCGGTGGCGGTATTGGCAGCTATTGGGGTAATTTACGCTCGATTGGCGAAACAGTACGCGGGAATGGAAAAACCTCAGGTGTGATCCCGTTTATGCGCGTGCAGGATTCACTGACGCTAGCGATTTCACAAGGCTCACTGCGACGCGGGAGCTCGGCGGTGTACCTGCCCATCGATCACCCGGAGATTGAAGAGTTTATTGAAATTCGGCGGCCTACGGGCGGTGACCCAAATCGCAAAACGCTGAATATTCACCATGGCGTGGTGATTACCGACGAGTTCATGCAGGCTGTGGAGAATGATGAGCCGTGGGAGCTCTTAAGCCCGAAAGATAGGAATATCGTCTCGATTGTGAATGCACGTGAGCTGTGGATTAAGCTGCTGACCGCGCGTATTGAGACGGGCGAGCCTTATCTGCTGTTTATCGATAATGTGAATCGTGCGATTCCTGAGCATCATAAAAAGCTGGGACTCAGTGTGAAGATGTCGAATCTGTGTAGCGAGATCACGCTACCAACAGGGCCAGATCATCTCGGTAATTCACGTACGGCGGTATGTTGCCTCTCTTCGCTAAACCTAGAGAAATACGAAGAGTGGGAAAAAGAACCGCTGTTTATCAAAGACATCATGCGCTTTTTGGATAATGTGCTAGAAGATTTTATTAATAACGCACCAGAAAGTATGGATAAAGCCGCATATTCTGCAATGCGTGAACGCAGTGTGGGGCTCGGCGTGATGGGCTTCCACTCCTT
>JANQQO010000038.1 GCA_028289305.1 Rickettsiales bacterium
TAGGTCGATGTCGTGGCTTTAGCCACCCCCAGCGAAGAAATATGCACCAGCCGCTTTATTTCTAGTTCCGCCGCTGCTTTGGCGACATTCTCCGCGCCCACCGCGTGCATCGCGCCAAATTGCTGCTTTCCAGTCTGATATAAAATCCCCACCGCGTTCACCACCGCATCACTTCCGGCAATCGCCTCCTTCACCGATTCGCTATCACGAATATTACACGGCGTGGTTGCCACCTGGCCTACCAGCCCGCCTGTTTTATACTGCAATGCAACATTGGGGTTGCGCGAGGCGATGTTCACCACATGCCCTTCCTTGGCCAGGGCATCCACGATATACCCGCCTAAAAAGCCTGAACCACCAGTCACGGTCACTATCATAGTATTACGCCTTTGTACCATCCTCGCGAGCACTCAGCTATATACCAAACTCCCCCGTTTTAAAAGTCTCATCATGGCACAGGTGCTTCCCCACCATATAACTAGCTTTTTTGATATTTCTTGCTATAACAACACCTGTCATTCCTGCGTAGGCAGGAATCTCTTTGTATTTTCGCGTGGTTTGTGAGGGAGATCCCCGCCTTCGCGGGGATGACAGAGGAATGTGGCTTATAAAAAGCCCACACCAAGGAGAACTGTGCGTGGCAAATATTTTACATAAAGGCGATCTTCCGGCCGCTGTTGAGCTTAAGGGCGATTTGGCGATTGATACCGAAACCATGGGCCTCAACACCAAGCGGGATCGTCTCTGCCTGGTGCAAATGACAGACGGGCAGGGCGATGTGCACCTGGTACAGCTGGATGCAGAATATAATGCGCCGAATCTGAAGAAGGTTCTGAGCAACTCTAAGGGCATGAAAATCTTTCACTTTGCCCGGTTCGATGTGGCGGCGATTAAATATTATCTCGGTGTTGATTTTGCGCCAGAAACCTTGTTCTGCACCAAAATTGCCTCCAAACTCGCGCGTACCTATACCGATAAGCACGGCCTGAAAGAACTCTGCCGTGAGCTGATGAACAAAGAGCTCTCGAAGCAAAAACAATCCTCGTATTGGGGCGCAGAAGATCTCGGCAAAGAGCAAATCGCCTATGCTGCGTCGGATGTGCTCTATCTCCACGGCATTCGCGATCAGCTCACCGCTATGCTCGAAGAAAATGGCCGCCTTGCCGTTGCTCAAAAATGCTTCGCCTTTATCCCCGCCCGGGTAGAGCTTGATCTCCTCGGCTGGTCGGAGGAAGATATTTTCCGGCATTAATCGCCGCATCCCACGTGTTCTGCCATGCCAAAACCCTCGCCTACACCTCCATCAAACCCATCGCATGATCTCGATGTTGCGCGCACGGTTCTAGAAACCGCGATTGCGGGCATACGCGGGTTGGAAGAAGCGCTAGATGCCTCCTTCTCTGCTGCGCTGGATGTTATCCTTGGGCTAAAGGGCCGGGTGATCATCAGCGGCATGGGCAAAAGCGGTCATGTCGCGCGTAAAATCGCCGCCACGCTCTCTTCCACCGGCACACCGGCGCATTTCGTTCACCCCGCAGAGGCCAGCCATGGCGATCTCGGGATGATCACTGAGAATGATGCGGTGCTCCTCCTCTCCAATTCCGGTGAAACCAATGAGCTAAAAGACATCATCGCCTATGCCAAGCGCTTTTCTATCCCGCTCATCGCCGTGGTGCGCCGTAAGGAATCCATGCTCACTGAAGCGGCTGATATTGCTTTTGTGCTTCCAGAAATCCCAGAAGCCTCGCCGGTTGGCGCGCCCACCACCTCTACTACCATGATGCTGGTCTGGGGAGATGCGCTTGCCATCGCGCTACTCGAGCGTAAAGGTTTTAACCATGAAGATTTCCACACCTTCCACCCTGGCGGCAAGCTTGGCAGCCAGCTCATTACCGCCGGCCAGATCATGAAGCAAGGCGATGATGTGCCGCTGGTCAGTGGGGATACGCCGATGTCCGACGTGCTCATCACCATGACAGCAAAAAGCCTCGGCTGCACCGGCGTGGTCGATGCTAAAAACCGCCTCATCGGCGTCATCACCGATGGCGATTTGCGCCGCCATATGGGCGATGCGCTCATCACCACCTCTGCGGAAGAAATCATGACCAAAGATCCCATCACCATTCCACCCAGCGCGCTCGCTTCAGAAGTGCTCAGCATCATGAATGCCCGCGCCATCACCAGCATTTTCGTGGTGGAAGAAGGCGCGCTGCAAGGCATCGTCCATATCCACGATATCCTGCGCAGCGGCGTCGCTTAGGCAGTTTTTATGCAGCACGAGTCTGACAGCAAAAAA
>JANQQO010000107.1 GCA_028289305.1 Rickettsiales bacterium
AAGCGAATACCGCTACCGTCATTGCGGTGTACTTCTTTTGCCGTACGTACGATAACCGCGCGGTGCACCTCACCTTTTTTCACCTTACCGCGGGGGATAGCGTCTTTCACCGACACCACAATCACATCACCCACGCTGGCAAAACGGCGCTTCGATCCTCCGAGCACTTTGATGCATTGCACCTGACGCGCTCCTGAGTTATCTGCTACTTCCAGCCGTGTTTCCGCCTGAATCATCGTTCGTTCCTTAAAACCTACTGCGCGCCTTGCGCATCGTTATACAATACTTCCCAGCTTTTGCGCTTGGAGATAGGGGCACATTCTTGAATACGTACCGTATCACCTGCTTTAAAGCGGTTTTCTGGGTCGTGTGCTGCAAATTTCTTACTTTTACGCACAATCTTTTTATACAGCGGGTGCGACAGGCGGCGTTCTACATTCACCACCACGGTCTTATCGCCCTTATCACTCGTCACCACCCCTTGTAAAATGCGTTTTGGCATTGCCTATTCCTCTATTTAAAACTACTTAACCAGCCTTCTTCTTGGCGGTTTTCTTTGCTGCTGGTGCAGCCTTGGTTTTTGTTTTCGTCTCTGCTTTTTTAGCAGCGGTTTTTGTTTCTTTTTTCGCCGTTTCTTTCTTAGCTGGCGCTTTCTTCGCCGTCTTTTTTGGCGAAGCGGCGGTTTTACCTAACTCTTCAGGATTATGCAAGAGCGTTTTTACTTGTGCTACGCTACGGCGCACTGTGCGTATACGTGCAGTGTTCTCCAGCTCACCAGATCCTTTCTGGAAGCGTAGATTAAACGCCTCTTTCTTAAGATCTCCCAAGAGCGCTTTTAACTCATCAGCTGTTTTGCCACGTAATTCTTCGATATTCATCGCTCGTTCCTTTGCCCTTAGCCGTTACGCTTGATAAATTTCGTACGAATAGGCAGTTTTGCAGCTGCGCGCTCAAAGGCGCCGCGTGCGGTTTCTTCCGTCACACCGTCAATCTCGAACAGAATACGGCCCGGCTTCACCCGGCATGCCCAATATTCTGGTGCACCTTTACCTTTACCCATACGCACATCGGCAGGTTTTTTCGTCACTGGCAAATCTGGGAAAATACGAATCCACAATTTACCCGTACGCTTCATATGGCGCGTGATCGAACGCCGTGCTGCCTCAATCTGGCGCGAGGTGATACGTTCTGGCTGCAGTGCCTTCATTCCATATTCGCCAAAATTCAGCTGCGCGCCGCCTTTGGCATTCCCATGAATGCGGCCTTTATGCGCCTTGCGGAACTTGGTCTTTTTTGGCATTAACATGTTAAATCGTCTCCACTTCTACAGGTGGTGGGGCAGGGCGTGGCGTTGAGCGTTGTGGTATCTGGCCCACAATACGCTTCTCATGCGCCATAGGATCATGCTCAATGATCTCACCTTTATACACCCACACTTTCACACCAATGACACCATAGGTCGTGTTGGCTTCTGCAACACCGTAATCAATATCCGCACGCAGCGTGTGTAGCGGCACGCGGCCTTCGCGATACCATTCCATACGTGCGATTTCTGCGCCACCCAAGCGGCCAGAGCAGTTAATACGAATACCTTGTGCACCCAGGCGCATCGCTGATTGGACCGAACGCTTCATTGCACGGCGGAACGCAATACGGCGCTCCAGCTGTTGCGCAATGCTTTGCGCGATCAAGGTTGCATCCACCTCAGGCTTGCGAATCTCGATGATATTGATGTGCACTTCGCCATCCACCAATTTGCCGATTTGTTTCTTCAGCAGCTCGATATCACTTCCCTTTTTCCCAATCACAATACCCGGCTTAGAGGTATACAGGCTGATGATCATTTTCTTCGCAGGGCGCTCAATAATAATGCGGCTGATACCAGCGCTATCGAGCTTTTTCATCAGCAGGCTACGCACGCGCAAGTCTTGATATAACTTGTCGGCATAATCCTTATCCGCATACCACCGTGAATCCCAAGTACGGTTGATATTAACGCGCAGGCCAATAGGGTTTACTTTTTGTCCCATTATTTCTGCTCCTC
>JANQQO010000124.1 GCA_028289305.1 Rickettsiales bacterium
ACCGCCCGCAGCGCCATTTTTTCTACCGCACTTCCCCCGGCCACCATCGCGGCCGCGCATGCCGCCCTCACCATTCTGCAAGAAAATCCTGAACTCCAGCACGCCCCGCTTAAAAAAGCCCAGCACTTCACCACGCTCCTTGATCTGCCACTGGCAGAAAGCGCTATCGTCCCTGTGATACTCGGCGATGAAGCCGCTGCGCTTAACGCTTCTGCTGCACTCGAAGAAGCCGGCTTCCTCGTCGCGGCTATTCGTCCGCCCACAGTGCCTGCCGGCACAGCCCGCCTGCGCCTTGCCTTCTCCGCCGCCCATAAAGAAGAAGATATCACCCGCCTTGCCGCCTGCATGAAAGATCTAGGAATACGCAATGCACGTCGTCACGCTTAATGGTTGGGGACGGCCCGCCGAGTCGCTCAACCTCGGCCTTCCTAATACCCAGCATCTCGATTATGCGCCCTATGACTCTGCAGAAACTTTTCTGGATGCTACGCGCAGCCAACCGCCCAGCTGTGATATCCTAGTCGGCTGGAGTCTCGGCGGCCAACTGGCTTCCCGCCTGATCGCAGAGCGTATTTTTACGCCCTCGCTCCTCATACTCTTTGCCCCAGCCTATCAATATGTCAGTGGCAACGGCATCACCTGCGGCGTTAACCCCATTGTATTCCGCGCTTTTTCGCAAGCCTTTACTTTAGCGCCGAAAAAAGTCCTAAAAGAGTTTGCCCTCCGCATTGCCGAAGAGGATGATCACGCGCAAGAAATCATCAAAGAGCTCACACAAAACGAGGTAAACACCGAAAATTGGCAGCGCTGGCTATCTATCCTTGGCAACTACTCCTGCGCAGATCTTGATTTTAGCCATTTTCCGCGCACCCTCATCATCCACGGGAAAAATGACCACATTACCAACCCGCAGCAATCCACGCTGTTTGCAGATGCCATCCCGCATTCCCGCCTCGAGCTATTCTCTAAATGTGGCCATGCCCCGCACCTGCATGATCCCGCTCGCGTCAAACAACTCATCGAAGAAGAGTGGGAGGCCTGTGCTACCCATGCTTGAGGATATCCACACCACTATCAAAACGCGCATTCGGCAGGATTTTAATCGTGCCGCAAAGCAGTATAAGAAACATGCCGCGCTCCAAAAAACCGTCGCCCATACCCTTAGCTCCGAGCTTCTTCCACACTGCAAAGGGGCAAAAACCTTGCTCGATATCGGCTGCGGCACGGGCTATGTCGTAGAATATCTCCGTGCGCATAAAAAACGCTCTAAAATGCGCTATCTTCAATGCGATATCGCTCCTGCCATGTGTCAAAAAGCCGCCACTCATGCTCCGACCTTCGCCGCGGATATGGACCACTTGCCCATTTCCACTAACGCCCTCGATATCATCACCTCTTCCCTCACATTCCAATGGTCTTGCGAGTTAGATATCACCTTCTCTGAATGTTATCGCGCACTAAAACCAGGAGGCATACTTGCTTTCAGCGCTTTTGGGCCCGGCACGCTGTTAGAACTCCAACACAGCCTTAACCACATTACCCCCAATCCACCACTCTATAGCTTCGAATCCACTGCCGTGTTCACCGAGCTATTGCTCGAAGCGGGCTTTCAAGATATCGCCGTGCACAAAGAACAGCTCACCCGCTATTATAAAACCCCCATGCACCTGTTGCGCAGCATCAAAGGGGTAGGGGGGCGCTATAAGCACGATGCACCTCCGCTCTCCCTCAGCCAGCTCAAAGAGCTCACCACGCTATACGAAAAACAATTCCGTCATAAAAAAGGCATACCCGCCAGCTGGCAAATACGCTATATCACTGCCATCAAAAGCCCTGAATAACCCATGCCTGCATTTTTCATCACCGCTACTGGCACTGAAATTGGTAAAACCCTGGTTACCACAGCACTCTGCCATCAGCTCCGCCAGCAAAACACTCCGGTGTATGCGCTAAAACCTATCGTCACTGGCTGGGACCCAGATGATTCTACTAGCGATATCGCCCAGATCCTTGATGCCTGCGATCTCCCGCTC
>JANQQO010000125.1 GCA_028289305.1 Rickettsiales bacterium
ATGGGCGGTGATGCCGTCTGCGCCGGCTTCTGCGGCGATACGCGCGGCTTCTAGCGGATCGGGGTGCGGCTCACCACGGGCATTGCGGATGGTGGCGACATGGTCGATATTAACGCCGAGGCGGAGTTTTTTAGGATTCATGGCTTTACCTCCCGCTCGCATAGCGTTCGACCGAATGGACGGCTTTTTTCGAGCGCAACCCGGCCATGACATTGGCGAGGTGTTTGACATCGCTGACTTCAACATCGAGGATGAGTTCGAAGAATTCAGGTGTGCGATGGGTGATGCGTAAGTTATTGATATTGCCGCCATCTTTTGCGATGCTGTTGGAGAGTACGCCGAGGCTGCCAGCTTTATGTTCGAGTACGGCTTTTAAGCGGCCGACATAGGTTTGATCGCCGGTGGTATCTTCCCAGGCGAGGTCGACCCAGCGTTCGGGCTCATCAGTGTAGCGTTCGAGCTCGTCGCAATTGGCGGTGTGGACGGTGACGCCCTTGCCGGTGTTGACGATGCCGACAATGGGCTCGCCCGGCAGCGGGTGGCAGCAGCCGGCGAAATGTACGGCCATATCAGGGATGAGGCCTTTAATGGGGATGGAGAGGCGTTTTGGGCCTTCTTCTTCGGGGCGTTTGCCGCGCAGGCGCGCGAGGAGTGAGAGGGATTTGCGGCTGCTGGAGAGGGGGCGGTCGGGATAGAGCGCTTTGAAGATTTCGTTTTTATTGATGACGCCTTCGCCGACCGCGGCATAGAGATCGTCCGTGGTTTGCTTGCCAAAGGTGGGCAGGATGGGCTTAAGGTCTTTATCGCGGAGCTCGACCTGCTCTTGTTTGAAGGTTTTGGTGAGGATGGCCTTGCCGAGGCGGACGAATTCATCTCGCTGCTGGGTGCGCATGAAGCGGCGGATTTCCGAGCGCGCCTTGCCGGTGACGACGAATTTTTCCCAGACGGGAGAGGGATTTTGTGATTTGGAGGTGATGATTTCGACCTGATCGCCATTTTTTAAGCGGGTGCGCAGCGGGACGATGCGGTTATTCACCTTAGCGCCGACGCAGGTGCGGCCGACTTCGGAGTGTACGGCGAAGGCGAAATCAACGGGGGTGGATTGCTGTGGCAATACGATGAGCCGGCCTTTGGGCGTGAAGCAAAAGACCTGATCGTGATACATTTCTAATTTGGTGTGTTCGAGAAATTCCTCAGCGCTGCCGGATTGTTCCACGATGTGGAGGAGCTCACGGATCCAGCGATACTGCTTACCGTCAGTGCTGTATTCGCCGCCTTGTTTATAGATCCAGTGGGCGGCGACACCCCATTCGGCCACTTCGTGCATGGCGTGGGTGCGGATTTGGATTTCGATGCGCTGGTGGTTGGGGCCGATGATGACGGTGTGTAAGGAGCGGTAGCCGTTTTCTTTAGGCGTGCTGATGAAATCTTTGAAGCTACCGGGGATCATTTGGTAGTTGGAATGGATGGCGCCGAGGGCGAGGTAGCATTCTTCAACCGTGTCGACAACGGCGCGGAAGGCCATGATGTCGGTGAGTTGCTCGAATTCGATGTTTTTATTCTGCATCTTACGCCAAATGGAAAACGGAGCTTTTTCACGGCCGATGACAGGTGCGCGAATTTCCACATCTTCTAGGGTGTTTTGAAGGTCTTTGATGATTCTTTCTACGACAACGGTGCCGTTTTTCCGCAGCTGTTCGAGGCGGGTCATGATGGAAGTATAGCCCTCTGGCTGGAGCTCTTTGAAAGCGAGTTCTTCAAGCTCTTCTTTGAGCTTTTGCGCGCCGATGCGCTCTGCCAAGGGAACATAAATCTCCATGGTTTCATGCGCGATGCGTTGGCGCTTTTTCTCTTTATCCAGGAAATGCAGGGTGCGCATGTTATGCAGGCGATCGGCGAGTTTGACCAATAATACGCGGATATCTTCTGAAATGGCGGTAAGGAATTTGCGGAAATTCTCTGCCTGACGGGTGTTTTCTGAATTAAAGCTGATTTGGGTGAGTTTGGTAACGCCATCAACGAGCTGGGCGATATTCGGCCCGAAGTCTTTTTCAATATCATCCAGGGTGGCGGATGTATCTTCGATGGTATCGTGGAGGATGGCGGTGATGATGGTATCGCGATCGAGCTTCATTTCCGCGAGGATTTCTGCAACGGCGATCGGGTGGTGGTAATAGGGGTCACCAGAGGCGCGTTTTTGCCCTTCATGGTATTTTTTCGCGCTGGTAACGGCTTGATCAATCAGCTTACGATCTTTGCCGCTATAGAGCGTGGTGATAGCTTTGGGTAATGTGGTCGTGGTTTTAGGCATGTTATTTTGATAGTAGCATTCCGTCATCCCAGCCTTGAGCTGGGATCCACTTGCACTATCAGTACTGGATTCCAGCTTCCGCTGGAATGACACTATACGTACTTTTTATGTGTGATGCAAACGGCTAAGGGGCTAGTCGTCTACGTCGAGATTCTCTTCAGCAAAGAGATTCTCAAGCTCACCGGCGTTATCGACTTTATTTTCTTCCATCACGCCGCCTTCAGGATCAACGCCTTCGATTTCTTGCATGAGGGAATCAGCATTAGGTGCTGCCGGTGTGGCTGCAGGAGCTGCTTTTTCCGTGACTTCTTCTTCGTCACCTTCGGTAATACGGTCGCGATCGAGGAGTTTTTGGTTGGCTTGCACCACGTCTTCACGCAGAGCGTCGATCGTGATTTTATCCATAGCGATTTCCCGCAGCGAGATAACTGTATCTTTCTCACCTTCACGCTCAATGGTAAGCGGGGCGCCACCGGCGATGGATTTCGCACGCTGGGCGGCTAGAGCAACGAGCTCGAAGCGACTCTCGACTTTTTTGACACAATCTTCAACGGTAATACGGGCCATGGGGCAGTTCTCCAACGTATAGGGATTAGTGCTGAACGGCGGGCACTATACCTAGTTTTTTACCCAAAACAACGGTTTTTTATGGGGTATGTGTGTTAGGGGCGGTTATAGCGGGTTTTACAGGTGAATTTCACGGGGATAGGGGTATGGCATTTTTGGGGTGTAATTTTTCGATAAGATATTGATTTATAATGATTTTATGGGCAATGTGCGGATAGATGGTCCTTTGTAGGTATTTTCTCAATATATTTCCGATTTCTTAACGATTTGTTAACCTTTTTCGTGCATTATGGAAGGTATGGATCGGAGGGGAGGCATTTGTTGGGCTGACCTTTTTGGGGCTCCGTGCTTTTTCTCTCCGGTTCCATGAGAATAGGGGAGAAACGTGAGTAGCATTTTTGGTTCCAGTGGTGATGACACCCTCATAGGCGGCGATGCCGGTGATTCGCTTTTCGGCCAATTGGGCGCGGATAGCATTCTAGGCGGGGCTGTCGCCGATTTCATTCAAGGCAATACAGGTAATGATACGCTGCTTGGCGGATTAGGAAATGACCACATGCGCGGCGGCAAGGATGCTGATCAGCTGTTTGGTGAAGACGGCGATGATATACTCTTTGGCGAGAATGGAGCGGATAGCCTATTTGGCAGCATGGGGAATGATTCGCTGTATGGTGGTTTGGATGCCGATCGGCTGGTGAGTGGCCAGGGCAATGACTTTTTACAAGGCAATCAGGGTGGTGATGTTCTGTTTGCTGGGCTCGGGGTGGATACGGTGTTTGGTGGCAAGGATGCCGATGAGCTGCATGCCGGCGATGGCAATGATATCATGAACGGGAATATTGGTAATGATACGCTGTTTGGCGATAGCGGCGATGACCTGATTCATGGGGGTAAAGATAATGATGTGCTGAGTGGCGGTACTGGTAATGACACGCTGTTTGGTGATAAAGCGAATGATACGCTGAGCGGCAATGAGGGGAATGATCGTTTTGTTATCGCTAAGGAAGCGGGCGCTACAGATACGATTACAGATTATGAAATCAGCAACCCAGATGAGCTGATCGAGCTGGTTGGGTTTGCGTTCACTGGTTTTGACCAATTACAGGTAACACAATCCGGCACGGATGCGGTGGTGGATTTGGGTGACGGGCAGAGCCTGATCATTCAATCAACCGCAGCAAGCGCATTGAGCAGTGCTGGATTTATGTTTACCGCAGGAACATCGCCAGGAGGGGCAAGTATTCCGGGAGGGAGTGACTCTTCTGGCGGTGGCAGTTCTGGAGGAAGCTCGGGAGGATCGGGCGGTACAAGTGGTGCTAGCGGCGGAAGCGGCGGCTCGGGAGGATCCGGCGGCTCTGGTGGCAGTGGCGGTTCTGGCGGTAGCGGTGGCTCAGGCGGTTCCGGTGGCTCGGGTGGTTCTGGTGGCGGTGGCAGTACGCCTCCTAGTGGTCCTCAAAGCTTTACACTGACTGCGGCAGCAGATGATTTTACCGGTGGTACTTCTACGGATACCTTTACTACAAGCGAGGCAAATTTTGCGGCAGCAGATAGTTTGGTGGGTGGCGATAACGCCGATACGCTAGAATTTACCGATGCGGCAAATATTCAGCTGGCTGAATTGGCGAATAAAAGCGGTATTGATGTGCTGAAGTTCACAGTGGGCAGCAATAATGTTGTGCTGAGCGATGCATTTGTGGATGCGGCGGATAGTGATCGTCTGCTGATAGATAATGGGAATAACACGCTTTCTTCTCTGGATACTTCCGGTGTGGGTTCGGCGCGTGATGTGGTGATTGGCGGTATTGGTCAGGTGACACTGGCGGATGGTGGTGATAACCGTGTGTTGGTGGATAGCGGCGTGAATGCGAATATTGTGGCGGGTGATGGTGATGATACGGTGATTGGTAGCACGGGATCGGATGATGTGACCTTGGGTGAGGGCAATGAAGATATTCAGACCAATGATGGCAATGACACGATTCGTATTAATGCGGCGATTACGCTGGATGCGGGTGATGCGATTGATGGCGGTGGCGGTACGGACCAATTGCTGATTAGCGTGGGTGGTACGTTTGACCTGACGGCGATTGGCGTGTTCAGCGGTATTGAGACGATTACGACGGGCAATACGGCGGTGACGATGACCCTGACGAATGCCGCACTTGCGGTGACGATGGGCTCAGGCAATGACACGGTGACGCTTGGCTTGGCAGATCAGAATATTAATACTGGTGGCGGGGATGATACGATTAACCTAAATCCGAACACGGTGAGCGCTGGTGATGTGATTGATGGTGGCACAGGCACGGATACGGTGGTGTTGACTGCAGGTGGCACGGCGAACTTCACGAGCATGACGAGCTTCTCTGGCATTGAGGTGATTAACACCGGCAATGCGGCCGTGACGATGACACTGGTGGATGGCGCGGTGACAGTGAATGCTGGCACGGGTGGTAATACAATCACCGGTGGTGCAGGTGGGCAGACGCTGAACTCGGGTAGTGGTAATGATGTGATTACCGGTGGTAGTGGTAATGATGTGATTACGGCAGGCACGGGGAATGACTCGATTAATGGTGGTGATGGGGCGGATACGATTAATGTGAATCAAGGGAATCAGACGATTCTCGGCGGTGCGGGGGATGATATTATTAATATCGTCGGTACGCACACCTTTGATGTGAATGACTCGATCGATGGTGGTACGGGTAGTAATACACTGAATATTACCGGTGGTGGTACCTTGGATTTCCGCACATTGACGGCGTTTAATAATATTCAAACGGTTACGACGGATAACAATGCTACGATTATTACGCTAGCGAATAACAACACTACCGTGCTTACCGCGGGTTCAGGCAATGATGTGCTGGTGGGTGGTACGATGGCCGAAACCATTAACGGTGGTAGCGGAGATGATAATATTTCCGGCGTGGATGGGGATGATGAAATCTCTGGTGGTGACGGGAATGACTTTATGTTTGGTGGTGATGGCGCAGATACGCTGGTGGGTGGTAATGATAATGATACGATCACCGGTAGTTCCGGCAATGATTCGATGACCGGCGGTGCGGGCGATGATGAATTCCGCGTGGAAGATTTGGGCGCGGAGACCGATCGCATCACAGATTTCAATGTGGGTAATGATTTGATTGATCTCTCGACCTTTGCGGCGCAATTCCCGGATTACACCGCGTTCTTGGCAACGAATGTGTCGGATGATGGCACCGATACCACGATTGATCTGGGTGGTGGGCAGACGCTGATTTTAGAAAATGTGCTGGAAGCTTCGCTGACGCGGGATAAATTCGCCCTGAACGAGCAGATGAATGGCACGGGCGCCGGTGATACGCTGGATGGTCTTGGCGGACATGATACGCTGACCGGGTTGGCGGGTGCGGATAGCTTGGTGGGTAATGCTGGACTGGATGTGCTTTACGGTGGGGATG
>JANQQO010000131.1 GCA_028289305.1 Rickettsiales bacterium
TATGGCAATGCGTGGGAGGAACAGTATGATTTGCCGGCACTGCCGAAACGCTTAGCGGAAGCAGAGGCGGCGTTTAAAGAGAGCGCTGTGATGCAGGAATATTTCTTGAAAGTGTTGAGTGCTGAGTGCTGAGTACTATGTGCTTAGGGCAGAGCGGAGAGAGCGGATGAAATCGAGCGCTTCGTCGGAACTTTGGTTTAGTTTTTCGATCAGTGCCGAGCCGACGACCACACCATCCGCGAGGGAAGCAGCTTCGGCCGCTTGCTCTGGAGTTTTGATGCCGAAGCCAACAGCGATGGGAAGATCGGTGGCGCTGCGCAAAGCGGTAATCGGTGAATCTAAGGCGCTTTTTTTAGCGGAGCTGGTGCCGGTGATGCCGGCGATGGAAATGTAATAGACAAAGCCGGAGGCATTTTTGAGTGTTTGTTTGGCGCGCTCTGGTGTAGTGGTAGGCGCAACGAGCCTGATGAGTGCAAGGCCGGCGGGATCGGCAATATCGGTGAATTCTTTCTCTTCCTCTGGGGGTAGATCAACAATAATAACGCCATCGACGCCGGCGGTGAGCGCATCTTTTACGAAGGCGTCTAGGCCGTAATGATAGAAGGGGTTGTAATATCCCATGAGGATTATGGGGGTGCTGGGGTGTGTTTTGCGGAAAGCGGTGGCCATGGCGAGGGTGTTTTTAACACTAGCGCCGGCTTCAAGAGCGCGATTGGCGGCAGCTTGGATGACGGGCCCATCGGCCATGGGGTCAGAGAACGGCACACCGAGCTCGATGATATCCGCGCCGGCTTCAGGCAAGGCGTTTAAGAAAGCTTGTGAGGCGGCGGGATCAGGATCATACGCCATGGTGTAGGCAATGAGTGCCCCCCTGCCCTGTTCCTTACACGCGGAAAATGTGTTGCTGATGCGGGACATGATTACAGCGATTCTTTTAGATGTTCGGCGACGGTGAAGATGTCTTTATCGCCGCGGCCGCAGATATTGATGATGATGAGGTGGTCTTTGGGCTTGGTGGGGGCGTATTGGATGAGATGGGCGAGTGCATGGCTGGGCTCAAGTGCTGGAAGAATGCCTTCTAATTTAGCGCAGAGCTGGAAGGCATCAAGCGCTTCGGCATCGGTGGCGGAAGCGTAAGTGACGCGTGCGTTATCATGCAATAACGCATGTTCGGGGCCGATGCCGGGATAATCCAGGCCGGCGGAGATGGAATGTGTGGGTGCAATTTGCCCGTCATCGTCTTGGAGGATGTAGGTGCGGTTGCCATGGAGGATGCCGACCTCACCTTTATTAATAGAGGCGGCGGTTTTGTTGGTATCTACCCCCTGCCCTGCGGCTTCTACAGCGATCATCTCAACATCGTCATTTATGAAAGGGTGGAACAGACCGAGTGCGTTGGAGCCGCCGCCGATGCAGGCGATGAGCGTATCGGGCAGGCGATTTTCAGCTTTAAGGATTTGCTCTTTGGCTTCGCGGCCGATGACGGATTGGAAATCGCGTACCATCATGGGGAATGGATGCGGGCCGGCGGCGGTGCCGATGAGGTAGTAAGTGTCATCCACATGCGCGACCCAATCGCGCAGCGCTTCGTTCATCGCATCTTTTAAGGTGGCGCTGCCGGATTCGATGGGTTTGACCTCTGCGCCGAGGAGCTTCATGCGGAAGAGATTGGGCTTTTGGCGCTCAATATCGCGTGCACCCATATAGATGGTGCATTTGAGATCAAATAGAGCGCAGACGGTGGCGGTGGCGACACCGTGTTGCCCAGCACCGGTCTCAGCGATAATCCGGGTTTTGCCCATACGTTTGGCGAGGAGAATCTGGCCAAGGCAGTGATTAATTTTATGGGCGCCAGTGTGATTGAGCTCATCCCGCTTGAAATAAATTTTGGCGCCACCGAGATGCTCGGTGAGGCGCTTGGCGTGATAGAGCGGGCTGGGGCGCCCGGCGTAATGGGTGAGCAGATCATCGAGCTCTTTCTGGAAGCTTGGATCATTGCGTGCTTCTGCATAGGCTTTTTCGACATCGAGGATGAGCGGCATCAGCGTTTCAGCCACGTAGCGCCCGCCATAGAGGCCGAAATGGCCGTTATCATCCGGATAATTATGCTGCTTGGATGCCATTATGCGTATCGATGGTAGAAGTAGCGTTAAGGAAGGCGGTGATGAGCGCGGGATCTTTGACGCCAGGGGTGCGTTCCAAGCTGGAGGAGGCATCAACCATGGCGGCACCACTGATACGCACCGCTTCGGCGACATTATTCGCGTTCAGGCCTCCAGACAGCATCCAGGGGAGAGAAAAATGGCGGCCCTTAAGCAACTGCCAGTCAAAAGCAAGGCCATTGCCACCGGGAAGCGTGCTGCTAGGCTCTTTGGCGTCAAAAAGCAGCATATCGGCAATCGTTTCATACTCACCAGCGCGGGCAACATCATCGCTTTTTCTTACAGGAAGCGCTTTGATGATAGGAAGATTGGTATGTTGCTTGATTTCCTGCGTGCGCTCTGGGGATTCCTCCCCGTGGAGCTGGAGATAATCTGGGGTGAAGTGGGCGAGGATGGTGGTGAGATCTGCATCGCTAGGATCGACCATAACAGCCACTTTTTTGCATGTTTCTGGAGTGCCCATGAGCAGCGACTGCGCCTGTTCTGCTGTGAGGTTACGGGGCGATGGCGGAAAAAAGACCGCGCCTAAAAATGCGGCACCGCCTTCTACCGCTGCATCGACCGCTTCAGGCGTGGTCAGCCCACAGATTTTTGCTTTAATGGTCATTTAACTAGGTGTTAGGTTTCAGGTTTTATACACCCCCACCAGATTTGCTAAGCTCGCCTTCGGCTCACTAAACAAATCTTGCCTCCCCCGCTGGGCAGGGGAGGAGGTTTATTTTTAGTTAGCATCTTTTTGGGGTGGCTGCAAGGCGGCAAGCGCTTTTTTGGTGCGTTTGAGTTCGCGCTGTTGCGCATGATCATGCCGCCAATGGTGAAGGCGGGAAAAGACGGCGCTGCACCACATCACCAAGAAACCGAGCAGGAATCCAAAGAAAAAGACAAGAAAAAGCGGTAGCTCTAGCTGGTATGCGAGCGGAAAAAGTTGAACGGCAACGGGATCGCGATTACTGAGCGCGAAGGCAACGAGGATGACCCCTAAAAGAAAAAAGAGAAGTGAATGGAGTAATCTCACTTAAGCGGATATTAGCGGGAGTTTTTTAATAATCGCCGCTATATACCTCATCATCGAAGCTGCTGTTTTCAAAGTTATCGCGATTAACGCGTTCTTTGAGCTCTTTACCGGCGCGGAAATAGATCGAATGGCGCTCGTTTAAGTATACTGGCTCGTTGGTTTTGGGATTGCGTGCCATGCGCGCTTTACGCTTACGGGTAGAGAATGAACCAAAACCACGCAGCTCCACGCGATTTCCCTCTGCAAGGGCGCCGCCAATTTCTTCAATGACCGTTTCTACTAACGTATTGATATCTTTAAGATAAAGATTCTGGTGCTTTAATGCTAAGCGTTTGATGAGTTCTGATTTAGTCATGTTAGTTCCTATTTACATTCACTATATTAACACATATCCCAAAGCCCGTAACGGATCACTGCCCCATCATAGCACCTTGCCAGATAGACAACAAGCCCTGAAGCGAAAAAGTTTTCTGCATCAGTAGATTATCCCCAACAATTGAGGAAAATAACTGCTCAAAATTGGCGGCATTTTTCTTAAGACTCACGTCTTTTACCCCGACGTTTTCAGCAATATTCTTGTTTTCTCTAAGCCAGGCGAGCGCTTCTTTTTCTCCCCCAATGGCATCTATCAACTTATTTTCTAAAGCCTGCTGACCGGTATAAATCCGACCATCTGCCAATGCAAGTGCTTCTTCACGATTGAGCTTACGATTTTCAATAAGCATGCCGAGGAAGGCATCATAAAAATCGTTAATCACGCTGCGAATGGAGGCTTCGATCTCTGGTGTGACAGGCTCAAAGGGGGATGGTACGCCTTTTAGCGGTGCGGTTCTCACGATCGTGACATCAACACCTACTTTTTTGGCTAATTCTGAGAATTGGGCGGCATAGAAAATCACGCCAATAGAGCCAGTGACGCTGCCTTGGCGCGCGAAGATTTGTTCTGTAGGCAGGGCGGTCATATAGGCTGCGGAGGTGCCCATGGTACCAATGACAGAAACGAGGGGTTTTTTAGCAGCAAGCTCCTTGAGTGTTTCATAGAGCTCTTCACCACCAACAACGGTGCCACCAGGGCTGTTAATGTGCAGGATGACGGCCTGTACGGCTTTATTTTCGGCAAGTTTGCGCAAGGTTTTTGCGCGGTATTCATCTTGTTCGATAATGCCTGAGACATTGATGCGCGCAATATACTTGCCGGGCGCTTCGATGGTCTGCGTTTGGAACATGACCGCGAGTGCGGCAACAATGAGCGCCAGAATAGCAAGGCCACGCCAACGGTTTAGCTGGGTTTTCAGCTTAATACGATCCAATAGCGTGTCAGTTTCTACGGGCATCTATAGATTATGCATCATCTTTTGAGGCTTCGTCACTATCATCTTTTTTTGCTGCTGCTTTTTTTGCAGGCGCTTTCTTTGCCTTTTTCGCAGGTGCTTTTTCTTCCGCGTCGGCTGCAGCTTCTTTCTTTTCTTCTGCTTTCTTGGGCTGTTCCTCTGCTTTGTCTTGTGCGGATTTATCTAGCGCCACACCGAGGATTTCACCGAGGCTCGCACCGCTATCTGTAGAGCCATATTCTTTGATAGCGCGTTGCTGTTCTTCTGCTTCCAGTGCTTTGATTGATAGCGTCACCTTGCGAGATTTTTTATTGATGCTGGTGATTTTTGCATCAACACGATCACCCACGGCAAAACGCTCTGGGCGTTGTTCTACGCGTTCGCTTGAGAGATCTGAACGCTTGATAAAGGCAGTGCAGCCTTCGATGATATCAACTTGGATGCCATCATCATTAACATCGGAGACGGTAAATGTGCCAACATCGCCTTTTTTGTATTTATCCAACGCTTCGCCAAAAGGATCTTTTGCGAGTTGTTTGATACCTAGGCTGATGCGCTCTTTTTCCGGCTCGATAGCCAGAACGATCACTTCTATTTCATCTTCTTTATTGTATTTTTTCAGCTCTTCTTCAGGGCTCTCTTCCCAGGTGAGGTCAGAAATATGCACCAGACCATCGACGTCGCTATCTGTAAAGCCAATGAAGATACCAAAATCAGTGATGTTTTTGATAGTGCCTTTAACTTTTTCGCCAATCGGATGTTTTTCTTCAAACGATCCCCAAGGATTAGACTCACATTGCTTGATGCCCAAGCTGATGCGATGTTTTTCTGGATCAACATCAAGCACCATGACTTCGACTTCTTGGCTGGTGGAAACCAGCTTGCTTGGGTGCGCATTACCTTTCGTCCAGCTCATTTCAGAGACGTGAACCAGGCCCTCTACGCCGGGATCGAGCTCAACAAATGCGCCGTAATCGGTGATGTTGGTAATGCGACCTTTGAGCTTTTTACCAACAGGGTAACGTGACTCAATATCTTGCCAAGGGCTGTCTTCCAGCTGTTTCATGCCCAAGGAGACACGCTTATTTTCTTCGTCAAACTTAATGACTTTGACTTTTACCGTGTCGCCAATGCTAAGCACTTCAGAAGGGTGGTTGATGCGGCGCCAGGAGATATCGGTGATGTGGAGCAGGCCATCGATGCTGCCCAGATCAATAAAGACACCGTAATCGGTGATGTTCTTCACAATGCCTTCAAGCACTTGCCCTTCCGCGATATTGGAGAGCATTTCATCACGCTCTGCGCTTCGGCTTTGCTCTAAGATAGCGCGGCGTGAGACAACGATATTGCCACGGCGGCGATCCATTTTTAAAATTTGGAAAGGCTGTGTGACATTCATTAGTGGAGACACGTCTTTGATGGGGCGTACATCTACCTGGCTGCCAGGCAAGAAGGCTACTGCACCGCCGAGATCAACAGTGTAGCCACCTTTCACGCGGCTGAAGATAACGCCATCAACGGGCTCTTCTTTCTTGTGTGCGGCTTCAAAGCGTTCCCACGATTCTTCGCGTAGGGCTTTTTCGCGACTTAAAACGGCTTCGCCCTCTTTATTTTCAATGCGCTCAAGGAATACTTCCACCTCATCGCCAATGGCTACTTTTTCTGGCTCACCAAGTGTGATGAATTCGCGGGCGGGAATGCGCCCTTCGGATTTGAGGCCTACATCTACGGTGATGTAGTCTTTACTGATGCTAACGATAGTGCCCTTGATAACGGAGCCTTCTTTTTGGATATTGCTATCGTTTAATAGTTCGGCGAAATTTTCGTTTGTAGAAAATGTATCTTCGTTTGCCGCGGCCATGATGTTCATATACTTCCTTCCTTAGACATAATATTAACTTTCTTTGTTAATATTATGGTATTTCATTATTTATTAACTATTGATATCACTTTTTTTAGCACGTCATCCATGCCCAAACCTGTGGTATCAATGTGAACTGCATCGCGTGCTGGAGACAATGGGGAGGCTGTACGCTCCGTATCCCGCTCATCCCGCGACGCCAGATCTTGTAAAATGGAGCTGTATATAACCTCATTCCCCTGTTTTTGCAACTGTTTATATCGCCGCTCTGCGCGGGTTTTTAAATCAGCGGTAATAAAAAACTTAAAGTCAGCATTTGGGCAGACCACTGTGCCAATGTCACGGCCGTCTAAAACAGCGCCTTTGGGATTGGTTGCAATGTCGCGCTGGAAGGAGAGAAGCGCCTTTCTGACGCCGGGAATGGCGGAGACGATAGAGGCAGCATTTCCAATTTCTTCCGAAGACAGGTCATGCTGCTCAAGGTCGCCTAGCACCAGGGATTCTGCAATCTCAATAGCCTTTTTGGCTTCTTTTGAGGTGTGTTTTGCTGCTTTTTCTATTTTTTCATCTGACTCGAGGAGTTTTAGGCCGACATAACGGTATAGTTTCCCGGTATCAAGATAGATGAGGCCTAGTTCTTTAGCTAAGCGGCGAGCGAGCGTGCCTTTACCTGAGGCGGAAGGCCCGTCTATAGCAATAACAAGAGGGTTATGCGCCATGGGTGAGCTGTGCTCCGACGCTGTTTAAGAGATCGATAAAGCCGGGGAAGCTTGTGGCGATCATGCTGCTATCGTCAATGGTAATGGGGTTTTTGCTGACGAGGCCAAGGATGAGGAAGGACATAGCGATGCGGTGGTCCATATGGGTGGTGATGGTAGCACCGCCTTCTGGCGCGCCGCCATGGACGGTGAGGGAGTCATCGGTGGTTTCGACAGTGACGCCACAGGCAGCAAGGCCTTCAGCAATGGCGGTGAGGCGGTCGCTTTCTTTTACGCGGAGCTCGGCGAGGCCTTCCATCTGAGTTTTTCCTTCTGCGCAGGCGGCAGCGACCGCAAGGATGGGGTATTCATCGATCATCGAAGGAGCGCGCGAGGCGGGAACGGTGATTCCTGTAAGCTGGCTGGTGCGCGCAGTGATGTCGGCGACCGGCTCACCGCAAAGCTCGCGCTCGTTGCTGAGGGTGATATCTGCACCCATGTCGTTTAGAGTTTCCAATAAGCCAATACGGGCAGGATTTATGCCAATATTTTCTACGGTGATGCTAGAATCTGGCGTGATGAGTGCTGCAACAAGAAAAAAGGCGGCCGAAGAGGGGTCTCCAGGAATCTGCCATTCTGTGGCTTCTAATTCCGGATGGCCGGTGATGGTGATGTGATTACCTTCTTCTTGGTGGGTTTCTGTAACCTCAGTGCCAAGATAGCGGAGCATGCGCTCGGTATGGTCGCGCGTGGGCGTAGGCTCGATGACGGTGGTAGCGCCGGGGGTATTAAGGCCAGCAAGCAGGATAGCGGATTTTAGCTGGGCAGAGGGAACGGGAGCTGTGTAGGTGATGGGCAACGGTTCTTCTGCACCCTGGAGGGTGATGGGGAGCCTGCCTCCTTCCTCAGCTGTAAAGATCGCGCCCATTTCTTCCAGCGGGATGATGACGCGTTGCATCGGGCGTTTGCGAAGGCTGGCATCGCCATCAAAAACGCTGGTGAAAGGGTGGGTAGCAAGCAAACCCATAAGCAAGCGGGCGGCAGTGCCGGCATTACCCATATAGAGCGGGGCATCTGGGGCGACAAGGCCGCCGACCCCCCTGCCCTGCACGGTGTAGGTGTCACCTGATTTTTCGATAGTGATGCCCATTTGCTTGAGTGCGGCGGCGGTGTGTAATACATCCTCACTTTCGAGCAGGCCGTGGATAGTGGAGTGGCCGACGCATTGCGAGGCAAGGATGAGTGCGCGGTGGGAGATGGATTTATCCCCAGGCACGGTAATAGTGCCATTTAGGTTGGTGGCAGCTTGTGACGTGGCGGGGGCAGGTGTGGGCTGCTGTTTTTTTGAAACAGACATGTTCATAGGGATAATTAAATGTGATTAATGTGCTTTCCAGTTCATGCCGCCGAGGATGAAATCCACCTGATCATCGGTTTTACCAAGAGGGAGGAGGATTTGACGGTATTTAATGCGGACATTTTTAGAATTGGTGAATTCGGACTCATGGAAAACGAATGTTTTTTGTTCTTCGACTTCTGCAAACATATCGCCGACTTTGTGGCTATCTGTGGAGACTAGTTCCATGGCCTCTTCTTCGGTGATGCCATCACCATAGGCATTGATAAGGTCTTTACCGAGATAGGCGTATTTATAGCCGTTTCTGGTGCTGGCTTCGGTGGCGTCTACGAGGAAGCAGTGATCCCACACGCCGTGCAGAAAATCGGGGTCGATTTGATTTTCATCTGGGAAAGCACGGTCGCCACGGAGCTGTTCCCAATATTTTAGTAGGATGTCTGATAGTCTGCGGTATTCTTCCATAGCGTTTTATGTGGATGCTCTTTTGGGTTGTGTGTGAGGTGCACTATAAAGCGGTTGATTGGCCATCGCAAGCGTGGAACCTACAAGATATAATGAGCCGCAGATGAGAATGCGGGCGGGCGCTGTGGCAGCGTTGGTGATAGCGGAGATGGCCTGGGTGATATCGGGTGCGGTGTGGGCGGTGGCGCCGCGGGAGTTAGCATAATCAGCAAGGGTTCCTGGCGAGATACAGGGATCATCGCCGGGAATGGGGACGGCGTATAGGGCGGCGGCATGCGGGATAAGGGGATCTAAGAATGCCTGATAATCCTTGCCTTCTAGCATGGCGGTGATGAGATAGGTGGGTGTGGGGTGCCATGTGGTAAGTGTGCTGGCGAGCGCTGCGCCAGCAGAGGCGTTATGGCCACCATCAAGCCATATTTCATGGTGCGTGGAGAAGGTGCCTGGGGGTAGCTGTTGCAACCTACCCGGCCAATAGGCGTGGGTGAGGCCCTGAGCGATGTGATTTTGGGTGATGGCGAACTCATCGAGTTGTTCGGCGCAGGCAATGGCAGCACCGACATTGATGATTTGATGCGCACCGGGGAGGTTGGGGAGCGGGAGCGTGTATTCGTGTTTAGAGGAGCGGTAGTGTAGCGTGTCGCTTTTTGCTGTGATGTGCCATTCTTGGTTGTGACGAGAGAGGGGGGCGGATTTTTCTGCTGCAGCTGCGGCGATGACAGCAGCAGCTTCGGGTTCTTGCTGGCTAACCACGCAGGGAATGTTGGGCTTAATGATGGCGGCTTTTTCAGCGGCAATTTTATCGAGCGTGTCGCCCAAATAGGCCATGTGGTCATAGGAGATGGGTGTGATAGCGGTGAGGCGGGGTTGTTCTAGTATATTAGTGGCATCGAGCCGGCCGCCAAGGCCTGTTTCAAGCAAGACAATATCTGCTGGAGTTTCAGCAAAAGCGAGGAGTGCCGCCACGGTTGTGCCTTCAAAAAAAGTGACGGGAATGCCTTCAGAGGCCTGTTTGCAGCGATCTAACACATCGAGAAGATAGGCGTCATCAATAGGTGTGCCAGCGAGGAGGATGCGTTCGTTGAATTCAACGAGATGTGGAGAGGTGTACATATGCACTCGATGGTCGGCGGGTTCAAGCATCGC
>JANQQO010000134.1 GCA_028289305.1 Rickettsiales bacterium
GTTTAAAACTGCGCGCTATCGCACCGGGTTGAAGGCGGTGATTGAGAAATATGGCATGAATCTGGTGCTGACGCCGACGGAGGAGATTATCTTATGCGATATCGACCCGGCGGAGAAGGGGGCGATTGAGGCGCTGTTCGCGGAATATCACATTCCGTTGGCTGAGGCGCATACGCCAATGCAGCTGCATTTTATGACCTGTGTCTCGCTGCCAACATGTCAGAAGGCGCTGGCAGAGTCAGAGCGGGTGCAATTTGCGCTGATGGACGATATTCAGGCGGCGCTGGATAGTTATGGCTTAGGCGATGAGCGCCTGACGGTGCGGGTGGTCGGCTGCCCGAATGGCTGTGCGCGGCCCTATGTTGGTGATATTGGCATTGTTGGGCGGATGCCTGGACATTATGTGTTGTTTATCGGTGGGGATTTTGAAGGCACACGGCTCAATACGAAAGTATTTGATAAGGTGCCGCAGGGCGATATTGCCGCGGCGTTAAAGCCGATGTTTGCGCTGTTTAAAGAAGAGCGGCAGGGCGATGAGGGCTTCGGCGATTTTTGTCACCGTTTTGGTGTGGAGAAAGTGACTGCTGCGAGCGCAGAAGCGAATAGTGACAAGAAATGGGCAATGTGAGGTCGTTAATGGTTAGTCGTTATTCGTTAATGGTTTTTAGGAGATTTTGTGGGAACACATAAAGATTTGGATGTTTGGAAGATGTCTTTAGATTTAGTAGATGCAGTGTACGATGCAGTACCAGCATTGCCTAGGGAAGAAAAATATGGCCTTGCTAGCCAGATGGTGCGGGCAGCGGTTTCTATCCCATCAAATATTGCAGAGGGGTGCGGTAGAGGTAGCAATAAAGAGTTGATTCAGTTTTTGAATATTGCCCGAGGTTCGCTTGCTGAGTTGGATACGCAACTCATCATATGTAGCCGCCGTGGTTGGTTGGAAATAAGCACGCTGGAAAGAATAGAAGCACTTATTGAGAGAGTAGGAAAAATGCTCTCGAAATTGGTGATATCTCTTAAGAAAAAATAACCAATAACGATTAACGAGTAACGATTTACAAAAAAAATGTTTCCCATCGTATTAGACATAACCAAGCTTTCGATTGTGCTGATTGGCGCTGGGCCGGCAACGAAGCGGCGGAAAGAATTATTGACTGCAGCAGGCTGCACGCCGAAGGAAATCGCCGGCGAGCCTAAGGCAGAGGAGCTGCAAGGGGCAGATGTGGTGTTTACGGCTGATTTTGACGTGGCGACCACGGCGCGGATTTATGCGCTCGCTAAGGAGGCAGGTGCGTTGGTGAATGCTGAGGACATACGCGAATATTGCGATTTCCACGTGCCGGCATTGGTGCGGCGCGGGGATTTGCTGCTGACCGTGTCGACAGCGGGCAAAAGTCCTGGCTTGGCACGGCGGCTACGGCAGACATTGGAGCGGTTGTTTGGTGAAGAGTGGTCTGAGAGGTTGGATGCTCTTTCTGATGCGCGGCTTCAGTGGAAAGAGGAAGGTGCCGATTTTAAAGAATTAGGACAACGGACGAATGCCTATTTAGATAAAGAAGGATGGTTGGAGAACGTAGGACGTTAGATGATGCAGGGTAATTGGCAACAGATAGAAGTGGTAGATTATGCGCGTATTCAACCGATTATGCAGGAGGTGGTCGCAGCAGAAGAGTATCTTGTTTTGCCCGCAGATGCGACAGATGAGGACTGCATTGCCTATTGGTTTAAAGATGGGAAGGGAGAGGTGTTTGTCTATGAAGAAGAGGATGAGATATTAGGCAGCTTTTACCTTCGTCCCAATTATTCTGGGTTGGGTGGTCATGTTGCCAATGGTGGTTATATTGTTGCTTCTGCTGCGCGTGGCAGAGGAATAGGCAGAAAATTGGGAGAAAAATCTATAGAGGAGGCAAAGAAGCAAGGATATCGCGCGCTACAGTTTAATTTTGTGGTGTCTACAAATACGCCGGCGGTACGGCTATGGGAGACATTAGGGTTTAAAATTATTGGGACAATTCCCGAAGGGTTCCACGAGAAGCGCGAGCGATTTGTGGATGTGTATATTATGCATAAGGATTTTACGGACGCATGACGACATCGCTTTCCAGATTGTTGACGTATTACGGCGATTATGAGGCCGAGGCATTGCTGCGCGTGATGATTGGAGATGAGTTTGTAGGGAAGGTTGCGCTGATCTCGTCTTTTGGGGCGGATTCGGCATTGCTGATTAAAATGGTGGCGGATATTAACCCAGCGACGCCGATTTTGTTTTTGGAGACGGGAAAGCATTTTAAAGAGACGCTGGACTATGTCGCCCAGCTGGAGAAGGAATTTGGATTAACCGGTGTACGGCGGTTGACGCCGGACCCGGAGTTGTTGCAAAAAGTGGACCCGGAAGGAGATTTGTGGCAAAGCCAGGTCAATCGCTGCTGCTGGTTGCGCAAGGTGGAGCCGTTAAATCGTGCTCTAGGCTCGGGCGAGTTTGAGGCGGTGATTACCGGGCGCAAGCGCTATCAAACGCAAGATCGGCACGATATTGATGCGATTGAGCTGTTTGATGACGGAATTTTCCGCATTAATCCGCTGGCGACATGGACGAAGGAAGATTTGAAGAGAGAATTTGCTGCGGGTGGTTTGCCGCAGCACCCGCTCGTGGCGAAGGGCTATCTTTCGATTGGCTGTGAGCCGTGCACCAAGGCGGTGAAGCCGGGCGAGGATGATCGCTCGGGCCGCTGGGCGCACACCATGGATATGCGTGGCGGGCAAAAGCAGGAATGTGGCATCCACATCGGTGGTGGGGATGGCAGTAACTGGATGGTGTAACAATTAACCAAAGGAGAAGACGATGCACCTAACATCTAAACTAAAGGCTTTTGTAGCCATATTTTTTCTATTTACTTTAACGTTATACGGAGGTTTTACCATGACAGACGCACAAGCAAACGAGACACAGGAAGAATTTAAAGCGCGTATTGAAGCCGCGTTTCAAAGCCCAGGTAAAAAAGATGTGCGTTCGCTATTTCATCTGACCGGGCATCAGAGCGAAATGATGATCGTGATGATGATTTCACAGCTTAATGCGCCACAGATTTCCTTTGCAGAGCTGCCTGAGGATTTTGATCCGGTGCAGATTGCTGGTGGGTTTAAGTATAGCCCAAGCCTGGATCCTGTGGGGCATGTGATCTTCGAGGAAAATGAGGAAAAAACCGAAGCGCCTTATGGGGTGCATGAAGGCAAGTTTTACTTCACGGGAATTAAGCAAACGCCTGTGGAGTAAGTGCTAGGTGCTGATTAGAAGGAAGCGGTATGGACCATCTAGATAAACTTGAGGCGCAGTCGATTTATATTTTCCGTGAGGCGTTTCATACGATTGATAAACTTGCGATGTTGTGGAGCTTTGGCAAGGATAGCAATTGTATGATTCACCTAGCGCGGAAGGCGTTTTTTGGTCGCGTGCCGTTCCCGCTGATCCATTGTGACACGGAACTTGAATTTGATGAAGTCTATGCGTTCCGCGATAAATATGTGAAGGAATGGGATATCAACTTCATCAGCGAGGTGTGTCCGCCGCTGGAGACGACTGATCAGAGTCTGCCACATTCGGCGCGTATCGCGGCGCGCAAGACGGGTGGTCTCAAGAATGTACTGAAGCAGCATGGCTTCACCGGTATTATAACAGGGATTCGCCGCGATGAGGAAGGTACGCGGGCGAAGGAGCGTTATTTCAGTCCACGGGATACGGAAGGCCAGTGGGATGTGAAAGATCAGCCGCCGGAATTCTGGGATCAGTTTATGACGGAGTTCCCTCCGGGAACGCATGTGCGCGTGCACCCGTTGCTACACTGGACGGAGTTTGACGTGTGGAACTACATCAAGCGTGAGAATATTCCGGTGTCAGAGCTTTATTTCGCGAAGCCCTATCACGAGCTGGAAGGTAAGGATTTTGGCGGGAAGATGATGCGGTTTCGCAGCCTCGGCGAAAAAGGCATCACCTGGCCGCTGCCTAGTGAGGCGGATACGATTGATAAGATTATCGAGGAATTGCGCGTGACACGCGTTTCTGAGCGCTCCGGCCGGCCCATGGGTGCGGATGAAGACGAAAGCAGCTTCGAACGCTTGAGAGCGGATGGGTATATGTAGTTTTGTATTATTAGGAGAACAGCAATGGCAAAAATAGTGATGATATGCACGCAGGCGACGGATTTGGGCAATGGCGTGCCGACGGGGATTTGGTTTGAGGAGTTATCCACGCCGTATTATGTGTTTGAAGCGGCGGGATGCGAAGTGGATATCGCAACGCTTGGTGGCGGTGCGGTGCCGTATGACCCGAAGAGCTATAGCGCGGGTGGCGAGAACCCAGAAAGCGCAGAGCGATTTATGGCGGATGCGGCGGCGAAAGCGAAGCTGGATAACTCGCTGCGCCTGGCGGATCTGGATTTTGCGCAGTATGACGGGATTTTCTTCCCTGGCGGGCATGGCGCGGTAGTAGATTTGCCGCAGGATGCGGTGCTGGCGCAGAAATTAGGCGCTGCGTTTGATGCGGGTGTGCCGATTGCGGCGGTGTGTCATGGCCCGGGTGGATTGGTGCGTGCTACACGTGCGGATGGCCAGCCGATCGTGGCGGGTAAACGCGTGAATAGTTTCACCAATGCAGAAGAGGCAATCGCCGAGGCGACGGAGGCGGTGCCATTTTTGTTGGAAGATAAATTGCAAGAATTGGGCGGTGTGTTTGAAGGTGGTCCTGATTTTGCACCCTATGCGGTGCGTGATGGGCATTTGGTGACCGGGCAAAACCCGGCTTCTTCAGAAAAAACCGCGCAGCTCTTATTAGACGCCGTAGGTGAACGGCGGGAAGCGGCTTGAAGAAATTTTATGTATACATCGTATCAAGTGGCCGTAATGGAACGCTATATATTGGTGTGACATCGCATTTAGTGAAAAGAATATGGGAACATAAAAATAAAGTTATCAAGGGTTTTACAAAGAAATACGGCGTTGATCAGCTTGTATATTATGAGGTATTCGATGATGCAGAAAACGCAATTTTACGGGAAAAGAGAATGAAGAAATTTTATAGAAAAGAAAAAGTAGCGCTTGTTGAAAAACATAATCCGAAGTGGAAGGATTTATACGAAGAGATCATTTAATACACAAAAACGTCATCCTCATGGCGGGATTTTTGCCGTTTTAAGCAAAAATCGTGACATGGGGATCCAGGCTGCCTTGCTGTATGTCTGGATCCCCACCTTCGCCCGCCTAAGACATGGCTCGGTGAGGATGACGGAAGAAAGAGAATTTTATGGAAGCGATTAAGAAGGAGTTAGTAGAAGTGTCGGAAAACTTAGCACGAGAACAATTAAAGATTGTGATTGTGGGGCATGTGGATCATGGGAAATCGACCCTGGTCGGGCGGTTGTTTCATGATACCGACAGCCTGCCGGAGGGCAAGTATGAGCAGATCAAGCAGATGTGCGAAAAGCGCGGCATGCCGTTTGAGTGGAGCTTTCTGACTGATGCGCTGCAATCAGAGCGGGATCAAGGCATTACGGTGGATACCACGCAGATTTGGTTTAAGACCGAAAAGCGCGATTATGTGATTATCGATGCGCCGGGCCATAAGGAGTTTATCAAGAATATGGTGAGTGGGGCGGCGAATTCGGAGGCAGCGCTGCTGGTGATCGACGCGAAAGAAGGGGTGCGCGAGCAATCGAAAAGGCATGGCTATTTATTACACCTACTTGGTGTAAGCCAGATTGCTGTGGCGGTGAATAAGATGGATATGGTGGACTATTCCGAGGAGCGGTTTAGAGCGATTGAGGAGGAATACCGTGCGTATTTGGCGGATATTGGTGTGAACCCGACTTATATTATTCCGGTATCGGCGCGGGAAGGGGATTGCATTGCAACGGCTTCGGAGCATATGGATTGGTATACGGGCCCGAGTGTGCTTGAGGCGCTGGATGATTTTAAACCCAAGCCGACGCTGGATGATTTGCCGCTGCGCTTCCCGGTGCAGGATGTGTATAAATTTGATGAGCGGCGGATTATCGCCGGGCGCCTGGAAAGCGGGCGGATTCGTGTAGGTGATGAGTTGATTTTCTCACCATCGAATAAGCGGGCGAAAGTAGCGAGTATTGAGAATTGGCCGGGCGAAGGCTTAGAAGAGGTGACGGCCGGCATGTCTGCAGGTGTGACCTTGGAAGAACAGATTTTCGTGGAGCGCGGGCATGTGGCAAGCCATATGGAGGCTGCACCAGCACTGACCAATGTGTTCCGTGCACGGGTGTTCTGGCTGGGGCATGAGGCGCTGGAGATCGGCAATCGCTATAAGATGAAGCTGAATACCTCGGAATATCAGGTAGAGGTGAAGGAAATTGAGCAGGTGATGGATACGGATAATCTAGCTCGCGTTGAGAAAGCCAGTGCGGTGGAGCGCCATGGTGTGGGCGAGGTGGTGTTCCGCGTGCGCGGGATTGCGGCACTCGACCCGTTTGAGGCGAATGCGATCACCGGCCGGTTTGTGTTGGTGGAGGATTATCAGATTCGTGGTGGCGGAATTATTGATCTGGAAGGATTTGCGGATCAGCGGCCTGAGGTAAAAGTAAAATCGCAGAACATCCACCCATTTGATTTCAGCATTGGGCCGGAGCAGCGCGCGGTGATGAATGGGCATATGGGCGGCGTGCTGTGGTTTAGTGGGCTTTC
>JANQQO010000155.1 GCA_028289305.1 Rickettsiales bacterium
AGAGAAAAATTCCCACTGAAAAATATAGGATATGGGATATGGGGGTTAGGATCTGGAAGAAAATACGCACTTCTTTCCCTAAATCCCAGACCCTATATCCTAGATCCTTAAAAAAAGCGGGTGGCGGAGCTGGTGAGGAAGCCGCGGATCGCCTCGAAAAACTGCGGCTCATGCAGCAAAAATGCGTCATGGCCTTTATCGGAGGTCAGCTCAACAAAGCTCACATGCGGGGCGGCCCCGCTTAAGGCATGGACGATGCGCTTGGCTTCTTCGGCCGGGAACAGCCAATCGCTGGAAAAGGAAATCACGCAGAATTCAGCCTGGGCCTTGGCGAAGGCGGCGCCGAGATTGCCGCCAAATTCCTGCTCGAGGTCGAAATAATCCATCGCCCGCGTGATATAGAGATAGGCGTTGGGGTCGAAGCGCTCAACAAAGGTGATGCCCTGATGGCGCAGATAGCTCTCGATTTGGAAATCGGCCTCAAAACCATAGGTGATCTGCTCGCGATCCTGCAATTCGCGGCCGAATTTGCGGTGGAGACCAGATTCAGAGAGATAGGTGACATGGGCGGTCATGCGCGCCACGGCGAGCCCCTTAATGGGGTAGCGTTTTTTCGTGATATACTTGCCCTCGCACCATCCCGGGTCGGCCATAATCGCTTGGCGGCCGATTTCGTGGAAGGCGATATTCTGCGCGGTGTGGCGCGCGGCTGTGGCGATGGGAATCACCGCATGCACGTGCTCAGGGTAGCTAATCGCCCATTGCACCGCGAGCATACCGCCCATCGAGCCGCCGATAACGGCAAAGAGGCGATCTATGCCGAGCGCATCAAGCAGCAGGCGCTGGGCGCGCACCATATCAGCGATGGTGATGACCGGGAAGGAGAGGCCATAGGGTTTTTTAGTCTTCGGATCCAGGGTTTTTGGCCCAGCCGTGCCCATACAGCCGCCGAGCACATTGGCGCAGATCACGTAAAACTGGTCGGTATCGATGGGTTTGCCAGGGCCCACCATATGCTCCCACCAGCCGGGCTTGCCGGTGACCGGGTGGGTGCCGCAGAGATATTGATCGCCGGTGAGGCCGTGGCAGATGAGGATCGCATTGGTTTTTTCTGTATTGAGAGTGCCGTAAGTCTGATAGGCCGTGGAGAAAGCCGACAGCTCCGCGCCACTATCAAGCACCAGCGGCGTATCCTCCGCGAGCGTAATGATCTCGCCGACATCCACTTTTTTATAGGACGGGCCAAAAGGCAGGGTGGTGGATGACATGATCGTGGTTCCTACATCTACATCTTCTTACTTAAGAGTATATGGTGACGGCCCTACGAGTATAGCCTTATTTCTTCGCTTTTTTCTTTGCGGCGGGTTTTTTGGCTTTGCCGGATTTTTTCTTGTTAAGCAGGTCGACAGCCTCTTCTAGGGTGAAGGCTTCGTGATCAGCGGATTTAGGCAGGCTCGCATTGATTTTCCCGTGTTTGACATAGGGGCCGTAGCGGCCATCGAATAGCGCGATCTCTTGCTCGTCATCCGGGTGTTTGCCGAGAACGCGTAAGGGCTTGGCCGCGGCACGCTTCCCGCCCTTACCTTTATTCTTTGCTGCCTCTGCGATGAGGGTGACCGCTCTGTTTAACCCTACGGTTAACACATCGTCTTCTTTGAGCGAGGTGAAGCCGCTATCATGGCGCAGATAGGGGCCGAAACGGCCGATGCCGGCGGTGATTTTCTTGCCCGTCTCCGGGTGTTTGCCGATTTCACGCGGGAGAGAAAGCAGTGCAAGCGCTTGCTCGAGGGTGAGCTCAAGCGGGTTCATGTTTTTCGGGATCGAGGTGCGCTTTGGCTTCTCGCCTTCGCCGAGCTGCACGTAAAACCCATACGGGCCCTTACGCACGGTGACGGCCTCGCCCTCGTCATTTTCTCCCAATACACGCGGCTCGGTGAGCTGGGCAGCGGCCTCACCATCCTCGGTGCGCGCATCGCCAGAAAGCTGGCGGGTGAAGCGGCAATCCGGATAATTCGAGCAGCCGAGAAATGCGCCGAATTTACCCATCTTCAACGAAAGCCGGCCATCAGCACAGGATGGACAGGCGCGACGCTCTTCTATGGTGCCCTCACCGGGGAAGAGGAAGTGTTCAAGCGATTGGTTTAATTGACGAATTACTTGCGTGACTTCAAGCTTTTGCGCTTCTTCCACATTGGTGAAGAAATCGCCCCAGAAAGCTTCGAGCACTTTTTTCCACTCTAATTCTCCCGCAGAAATTTGATCGAGCTCACCTTCCAAATTAGCGGTGAAATCATACTCAACGTAGCGGTTAAAAAAGTTGGTGAGAAAGGCAACCACCACGCGGCCACGCGGCTCGGGGATAAAGCGTTTTTTATCGAGCGTGACATAGTTGCGATCCTGCAAAATCGAGATGATGCTGGCATAGGTGGAGGGTCGGCCAATGCCGAGCTCTTCCAGTTTTTTGACCAGGCTCGCCTCGCTATAGCGCGGGGGCGGCTCGGTGAAATGCTGATTCGGAGTGATGGTTTTACGCGTGACCGCGTCCCCTTCTGTCAGTGCCGGGAGCAGGCCGCTATCCTCACCTTCCTCCGCAGCCTTGCCGTCATCGCGGCTTTCGTTATAGAGGCGGTAAAACCCGTCAAACGCAATGGTGGAGCCGGTGGCGCGCAGGATGGCTTTTTTATCGTCGGTTTCGATGTCGGCGGCGACCTGATCGAGCACCACGCTCGCCATTTGGCTTGCGATCAGGCGCTTCCAGATGAGCGTATAGAGCGCCAGCGCGTCTTTATCGAGATAGGACGCGACGGCTTTGGGCGTGCGCATGGGATCGGTAGGGCGAATCGCCTCATGCGCTTCCTGCGCATTAGCGGCTTTATTACGGTACATGCGCGGCTTTTCTGGCAGGTAGTTTTTGCCGAAATCACGCTCGATCAGATTGCGCGACGCGGCGATGGCCTCAGGCGCCACATCGATGCCGTCGGTACGCATATAGGTGATGAGGCCCACGGTTTCACCGCCAAGATCAACACCTTCATAGAGTTTTTGTGCAAGCATCATCGTGCGCTTCGCGCCAAAGCCGAGCTTGCGCGAGGCCTCCTGCTGCAAGGTGGACGTGGTAAACGGCGCATACGGGTTGCGCTTGGTTTGCTTTTTTTCGACCGTGGCAATGTGATACTGCGCTTTTTCCAGCTGCGCGGTGATGGCGGTGGCCTGTTTTTCATCCGGAATTGCGAATTTATCGAGCTTCTCGCCATTAAAATGGGTGAGCTTGGCGGTGAACGGGGCGTTATCTTTATTGGTGAACGCGCCTTCAATACTCCAATATTCCTGGGTGACGAAATCTTCGATTTCCTGCTCGCGATCGCAGATCAAGCGCAGGGCAACGGATTGCACGCGGCCAGCAGAGCGGCTGCCGGGGAGTTTGCGCCATAAGACGGGGGAAAGGGTGAAGCCGACCAGGTAATCGAGCGCGCGGCGCGCTTGCTGGGCGTTGACCAAATCCATATCAAGCGTGCGCGGCTGGGCGATGGCGTCTTGAATCGCTTTTTTGGTGATGGAAGAGAAGGAAATACGCTGGACCTCGACCGATTTGGGCAAGGATTTGCGTTTTTTTAAGGCTTCTAAGATATGCCAGGAAATGGCCTCACCCTCACGATCGGGGTCGGTGGCGAGGATCAGCGAATCAGCGGATTTTACGGCCTTAGCGATGGCGGCGATATTCTTCTTCGCATCAGGAAGCTCCTCGTAGGTCATCGCGAAATCGTCATCAGGCAGCACCGAGCCATCCTTCGCTGGGAGATCGCGGACATGGCCGTAGCTGGCGAGCACCTGGTAATCCTTACCGAGGTATTTATGGATGGTTTTGCTCTTAGCGGGAGATTCAACGATGACAACATGCATAGGCGCTGCGGGATTCCTTATACTATAGCTATATGTGACAATTGCGCGGCGAGCTTTACATGAAGAAATCGGTTTTGCAAAGCAGAATTTAATTCGTTAGTGGTTATTGGTTAATCGTTAATGGTTATTGAAAAAACGAATAACGAGTAACGATTAACGATTCACGAGCAAACTGACTCGGTTACCAGGCTGTCGGGCGAGGCTGCCAGCGAGTTCCAATTCGAGCAGGATGATCTGCACCAGCGGGGCAGACATATTGCTTGCCGTGATGAGATCATCAATAGCGGTGGGAGTGGTGCTGAGCGCGGCACGCACCGCATCACGCGCGGTATCCAGCGCGGTGGCATCAGCAAGTACGGGCATATCCGCAGAGAAGCTTTCGGATTCTTCCTCCAGCAGGTCTATTTGACCTGTTGGTTGGGTAAAACTAGGGGGTAGCGCATCGAGAATATCGCGGGCAGACTCAACCAGCGTAGCCCCTTGTTTGAGCAGGCGATTCGGCCCTTCAGCCCGCGGATCGAGCGGCGAGCCGGGCACGGCATAGACCTCACGGCCCTGCTCGAGTGCGAGGCGCGCGGTAATCAGCGAGCCGGAGCGCGTGGTGGCCTCAACCACCACCGTGCCGCGGGCAAGCCCGGAGATGATGCGATTGCGGCGCGGGAAATGCTGCGCGCGGGGAACAGCCCCGAGCGGCAATTCGGCAATAATCGCGCCTTGCGCGGCGATCGATTCGTAAAGCGCCTTGTTTTCAGGAGGATAGATCGTATCGACCCCGCCGGCGAGCACGGCGATGGTGCCAGTGGGAAGCGCGCCTTTATGCGCGGCAGTATCAATACCGCGGGCGAGGCCAGAAACCACAGTCATCCCCGCTTCACCGAGCTCACGCGCGAGGCGATGCGCAAACCGGCCGCCATTGGCCGAACAATTACGCGCACCCACCAGGGCGATCGCCGGTGCAGCAAGATATTCCGCCTGGCCGCGCAGTGTGATGAGCGGGGGCGGATCGTTGATCATACGCAGCAGCGGCGGATAATCTGGCTCAGGCAGGGCGATGCAGCGTGCGCCAATAGCGTCTAGGCGCGTTAATTCCTCTTCTGCTTTTTGTGGCGAGCATAACGTGATGGGTTTTTTGCGCCCGCCGCGCAACGAAAGCTGCGGCGCTTGCTCAAGCGCTTTTTCTGCATCACCGCACAGATTAACCAAATGGTAAAACGCTTTGACGCCAACATTATCGCTGCGAAATAGGCGTAACCACGCCAAGCGCTCTGCCTCAGAGAGTGGGCGCTGCTCCGCACGCGCAAAGGCTTCGGCCGGCGCTTCTGCAAACGCCTCCGCGTATTCTGCTGTATAAGCCATCTATGTTCCTTCGTTCGCCGGGTAGTGTAGGAGAATGCGGATGACAAACCAAGGATTTTATTACTTACCGTAGGTTGTATCTGGAAAGTGGGGAATTTTTATAAGCGCCGTCCGTCTTCGCTCTTTGAGCTACGCCGGGACAGGCTACGGCTGCGCTCTTTTATAAATGACGTTCAAACGCCACTAAGGCTTTTCGCCAAACGATTGGCGGGCTTGCGGTCGCAAGCCTTGGGTCGCACCTCGTCGCCTTTGGCTCCTCCAAAAACACCGCTTGCCCCCCGTTTTCTTTACTCACAAACGTTTTTCTTCGCCGCGCAGGATGCGGCGCCAGTTTTCCTTATGCCGCCATAGGATGAGGAGGCTTATAAACAGGGTGAGGAAAAGCGTGGCAGTGCCGATCTCAGGGGCGTAAAACAGCGCGATACTGGGGGCAGCCAGCATGGCGCAGCCCGCTGCAAGTGCGGAGAGGCGGCTGATAGCAAAGGCGATGAGCCAGACAGCGCAAGCACCCGCCCCCAGCGGGAAAAAAAGCGCGAGC
>JANQQO010000173.1 GCA_028289305.1 Rickettsiales bacterium
AACACTGCAATCCCCATTCCCTGGAAAGCCGCCATCAGCACTGTACCATAGCGCGTATATTGATTGATCTTGCGCCGCCCCATCTCGCCTTCTTTTTTCAGCGCAGCGAGGGAAGGGGACATCACCGTCATCAGCTGCATCACAATCGACACGGTGATATACGGCATAATATTGAGGGCAAAAATGGTCATGCGCCCGAGCGCACCACCAGAAAACATATTGAAGATATCGAGCACGCCGCCAGATTGCTGCTGGAACACTTCACTTAACACACGTGAATCAATCCCTGGCAGTGGGATATAGGTGCCAATGCGATACACCACCAGTGCACCGACCATGAATAATAAACGTTTCTTGAGTTCTTGCGCTTTGCTGAGAACGCTAAAATCGATCGCGGGTGAGAGTTTTCCTGGGCCGGCCATTTGTGCGGGCGTTACGCAGCTTGTTTCTGCTTTTTAGACTTGGCTGCTTTCTTTTTGGCCTTTTTTGCAGAAGGTTTCTTTTCTTCAGAAGCGCTTTTCTCCAGGCGTTTCGCACGATGCTTCGTGGTGAACGATTCTGCAGCAACAGTCACTTTACCACCGGCCTTCTCCACCGCAGCAATCGCTGCTTTTGAGGCAGCAGGCAGCTCTAGTGTTACCTTGCTGGTGATTTCACCTTTTGCAAGCAGCTTCACACGGTCTTTATCACCCGTAATAATGCCTGCTTCGAGCAATGCTGAAGGCGTAATCGTCTTGCCCGCATCGAGCTTCTTCGCATCAATGAATTTCTGTACCGTTGCCAGGTTCACCGTTTCGTTTTCCTTACGGCGTGCATTGGTGAAGCCACGGCGTGGTAGGCGGCGATAGATCGGCATCTGCCCGCCTTCAAATCCTTTAATTGCAACACCAGAGCGCGACTTTTGCCCTTTCTGGCCGCTTCCACAAGTCTTACCCTTGCCAGAGCCAATACCGCGTCCGACAATCGTACGGGGCTTCCGTGCGCCAGGGTTATCTTTTAATGTATTCAACGCAACCATGCTCTATTCCTCCACCTGCACCAGGTGATGTACCTTATTAATCATGCCACGAATCGCTGGCGTATCCGGCAGTTCGCGGGTTTTATGCAGCTTGTTCAGGCCCAAGCCAACCAGCGTTTGACGCTGATCGCCTCTGCGGCCAATAGGGCTGCCGATCTGGGTTACTTTAATTGTTTGCGTGCTCATGATGCAGCCTCTTCTGTCTCTTCGTCACCCGCATCATTTGCGGCGCGTTTTTCCATGCCTGCTTCACGTTGGCTCACAATATCACCCACTTTCTTGCTGCGGCGAGAGGCCACCATTTTGGGTGATTGTAATTCTTGCAGTGCCGCAAAGGTTGCGCGCACCATGTTGTATGGGTTTGAGGTGCCCACAGATTTAGCAACGATATCTTGTATGCCCACCGCTTCGAAAATCGCACGCATTGGCCCACCGGCAATAATTCCCGTACCTGGAGGGGCACTACGCAGCGTCACTTTTCCAGAGCCAAAGCGGCCAATCACATCGTGGTGTAGCGTCCGGCCTTCGCGTAAGGGTACACGCACCATTGATTTCTTCGCAGCTTCTGATGCTTTTGTTTTTGCTTCCATCACTTCTTTTGCCTTGCCTTTGCCAAAGCCCACGCGGCCATTTCCATCGCCTACGATCACCAGTGCGGCAAAGCCAAAACGGCGTCCACCTTTTACCACTTTTGCAACGCGGTTGATCGATACGAGCTTATCAATAAAATCTGATTGCTCTTGCGTTGGTTTTTCTGCTGCCTGCTGCTGTGCCATGAATGCTATTCTCCGTTAAAAGTCCAATCCACCAGCGCGGGCGGCGTCTGCCAATGCTTTCACGCGTCCGTGGTAAATATACCCGCTGCGGTCAAATGCAACCGCCCCCACTTTCGCTGCCT
>JANQQO010000043.1 GCA_028289305.1 Rickettsiales bacterium
CTTGCAGCGGAATATACGCCTGGCGAGGTGGCAGAGGCACACGGCACGGTGCTGGATGATCAGCTTACGGTTGCTTGTGGCGGTGGCACGTTAACACCAACTTTGGTGCAGCGGCAGGGCAAAAAGCCGATGCCTAGCGATGCGCTGTTGCGCGGCTTTGAAATTCCAAAAGGCAGCGTGTTGTCGTAAAAACCATGCCGCGCTATAAACTCACGATTGAATATGATGGCACGGGGCTGCATGGCTGGCAGCGTCAGGAGAATGGGCGCTCTGTGCAGGCATTGTTAGAAGACGCCGCCCTGCAATTTTGTCAGGAGGAAGTGCTGATTTATGGTGCCGGGCGCACCGATGCGGGTGTGCATGCACGTGGGCAGGTAGCGCATTGCGATTTTAAAGAAAATTATCAAGAAGAAACAATACGTAAGGCGCTAAATTTTTATCTAAAAGGTGAACTTGTGAGCGTGCTGGCCGTAACGCAGGTCAACAACGAATTTCATGCACGTTTTTCAGCAACTAAACGTGAATATCTCTATCAAATTATTAATCGCCCCTCTCCTCTGACATTGGAACGCCTCCGTGCATGGCACCTGGCAAAACCCCTTGATGTGACATGCATGCAAGAAGCGGCAAATGTGTTGATCGGCAAGCATGATTTTTCCAGCTTTCGCGCCAGCGATTGTCAGGCTCAATCACCTGTGAAAACAATAGATAGTATAGATATAGAAACCCATGGTGAACACATTGACATAACCATCACTGCACAATCATTCTTATATCATATGGTGCGCAATATCGTTGGGATGCTGCGCCGTGCGGGTGAAGGGAAGCTCTCTATAGATGCGGTGCAGGAGCTTTTAGCGGCGAAAGACCGCACCCTTGCACCATCCGCTGCACCCGCACATGGACTTTATTTAACAAAAGTAGTATACGAGGACGCTTAGCTTTAGAGGAATCTATCAATGGTAGAAGAAAATACGCTAACACAATTGGGAGGAAACACGCCCCTGCCCGCCTCACCTGAGGATGCGGCGTTAGAGACGGTAGCAAACCCACACAAAGATGCGCCGTATCTCGTGCGCTTCACCTGCCCGGAATTTACTTCGCTCTGCCCGGTGACCGGTCAGCCAGATTTTGCGCATATCGTGATTGATTATGTGCCGCAGGAATGTATCGTGGAAAGCAAATCGCTCAAGCTGTTTTTAGGCTCGTTCCGCAATCATGCCGCCTTCCACGAAGCCTGCACACTAGATATTGCTAAACGCCTTGAAAAAGAGATCGCGCCGCTGTGGCTACGTATTGGCGGATATTGGTATCCGCGCGGCGGCATCCCGATCGATATTTTTTATCAAAGTGGAAACACGCCTGAGGCGCTTTGGATTCCGGAACAGAATGTAGCAGCTTATCGCGGCAGAGGCTGACTTATTCACGCAGGTCAACGAGCGCACCGAGCAGCTCATCCCCAGCTTCAATCAGACTAAGATTCGCGCGGAATACATTCTTAGCGATCAGTATATCGGCAAATTCTGAGGCCAGCTCGATATCCGGCAGCTGGATGAACCCTTCCGCATCCGCATCCGGGTGATCCGGGCTAAACACGGGAACGGGCTCACCCTGCCGATCACGCACGAGCGGCAGGGTGCCACCTGTTGTCTGGGGCAGCTGCACCACTTCTTGCGGCGTGAAAGGCTCATTTATCACCTGCCCATCTTTCAGCGCCGTGGTGCTGCGGAAATTCGCAATATTATTAGACGCGGTGTTAATTCTTGCACCGGCCGCATTCAGGCCACTCACCGCTATGCCAAATATGGATGTCATCACACCCTCCCTCTATGCCTCACTATACCACAGAAAGAGAATAAAGAACAGAATGTTATAAAAAATTCTTATGAGAGTACAAAAGCTTTAACCGGCATCAGCGTATTTTTTTGTCTCGTCCGCACACGCGCTACAGATCTGCGCATCAGGTGCGGATTGGCGCAGATCATCGGTGGTGACAGGGGCGCCGCATTGATCGCACAACACCGCCTGCGCCGGCGTTAAATCATCCTCCACCGCCACGCGATCATCAAAGACAAAACATGCGCCTTCCCACACATTGTTTTCATTACCGGTTTCTTCAAAATATTGCAGGATACCGCCTTCGAGGTGGTAGACCTCGTCAAACCCCTGCTGCTTCAATAGCGCCGTGGTTTTCTCGCAGCGTATGCCGCCTGTGCAATACATCGCGATTTTTTGCTGTTTATTTGAGGAAAGATTTTCTTCCACCCAGCGTGGAAACGCCCGAAACGTCTTGATGTTAGGGTTTAACGCGTCTTTGAACTGGCCAATTTTTACCTCATAATCATTGCGGGTATCCACCACGATCACATCATCGCGCGCAATGAACGCATCCCACTCTTTGGCGGGAATATAGGTGCCACGCTGCTCCAGCGGCAGCTCCTCCATCCCCATGCGGACGATTTCTTTTTTCAGCCGCACCTTCATACGCAAGAATGGCTGGGTATCCGCATAGCTCTCCTTGGTGGGCATCGCACGCAGGCGTGGATCTTCATCGAGATAAGCAAAGAACGCATCAATCGCTGCGCGCGTGCCGGAGATGGTACTGTTAATCCCCTCCTGCGCCAGGAGAATCGAGCCTTTCATCGCATGCGCATCACAGAATGTCTGCAGCGAGGGTTGCAGCTCCTGATAATCTGGGAGCGCAACAAATCGGTAGAACGTGCTGATTACAATGGGTTTTTCTGTCATATTTTTTGTGCCTCTCTGGGCAGTATTTGCCTATAGGGGTAAGCAAAAAATGCCGCTTTGGATAGCATCTCACCCGCGCAGAATCAAGAAATAGTTATAAATCACCGTGTTAGAATTGGCACGCCGGTTGCTTATTATATGGGTATAACACAGGTTACGCATATGGCTTTACCTCCTATTCCACCGTTTTCAACGGGTCAGAACAGCACCCCGCTTACGCCGCAACAACCCGCAGCGCAAGAAAGTAGTTTCTGGGGTGAGGATGGGTTTGGCTTTGGCGATCTATTGGATATCGTCAATCCATTTCATCACATCCCAATCGTATCGCATATTTATGAGAACGCGACCGGCGATGCGCGTTCTGGTGGGGCAAGCTTGTTAGGCGGCGCGCTGTTTGGCGGGGTGATTGGGTTTGTCTCCTCCTTCTTTAATGATGCGGTAAAGCAGGTGACGGGGAAAGATGTCGGTGCGCATACCGTGGCGTTTTTTGAGGGAGAGAAGGCTACACCAAATATACAGACTGCTGAACAGCAGCCAGGAGGGCGGCACCAGGTGGTGCCTGCTGTTACGCAAGGGATTGAACGCTATAATCAGCGCATTCTGATCCACGATACTAAGCACGTACCGCACCAGCTTGATAAACGTATTTAGGAGCGTATGCCGCTTATTTTACGCGGCGTAAGACAGGATGGTGGCGATGGCCGTGGCGCGCACGCTTGATGGCTTTTGCAGCAGATTCTGCGTCTTGCTGATCAAGGAAGGTAGGGCTTACAAACTGGCGGTGGTCTTTCACCATCTGCACGGTGTTGGCAGACACCGAGCAGCCCAAACCAACGAATTCTTGCCCCGCACCAGCTTTACAATCCCGCGTCACCAGGCGCTCGTAGAATAATACCACTTCACCAGCACTGCTTTTCTCAACGCGCTCAAACGGAATGCCGTATTGCGTCAGCACCACTTCCGCTTCAGCACAGAGGTTGTTCTGGCTGTCACAGGCGAGTTCCGCACGGGTTGGCTGATCATTATCGACCCAGCCAGCGAATTCGTCTACCACATCACCCGAAGTCAGGCCGAACGTCACGCGCTCAGAAGAGAAATCAAGCAGAGATTCTGGCCGTACGATGTGGTTGATATGCTCATCCGCCAGCGGCGTGCAGGCGCTCAATAACAGCGCAGCAAAGGCACCCAGAATTACTCGTTTCTTTGCCATCATCATTCCACCATAAACCCGTATGGGCCCTCCAAATTATCCGCAGCACTGGTGCCCGCAGGCGTGCCTTCGTTCAACACACCAACAAAGCGGCGATCGAGAATCGTGGGTACATAGCTGCTATCTGTGGGTAGGCGTATATCTTTTGAGACCACAGGATCCACCAGATAAGGTGTGATGGCAATCACCAACTCACTATCATCGCGGCTGAAATTATCGGTTTTGATAAGCCCTGCGATCATGAAACTCTCACCAGGAGAAAGCTCCACGGTTGTTTTTGCTTTGCGAGATTGCAGCGCTGGAATGGTAATACCACTCACATTCACCGCACCTTTATCGCTGAGCTCTGATACTTCTGGCTCTACCGCTAAGCGAATGCGGCTATCTGAGAGCACGGTTGGTGTGAACCTTACCTTCACCCCAAACTCTTTATACAGCACCGACATCACCTTATTCTGTTGTGCAACCGGCACTGGGAATTCACCACCCGCCAAGAACTCGGCGGTTTCACCGGAAATAGCGATCAGGCTCGGTTCTGCCAATACTTTCAACAGGCCGCTGCTCTTTAGGCTGTTCAGTTTATTCGTCATATTGGACGATTTAGACTTCACCGCACCGCCTTGATGAATGCCGAGCTGGCCTACGCCGCTGCGCTTCACTTCACTTACTTGCACGCGCAGCATCACCTGCTGGCCGCCTTCTACTTTCATCAGATTGATGACATCTTCTTTATTCGCCACCAGCTTACGCGCCATTCTCATGACGTTATGCGCTGTTTCTGCATCTTTCACCGTACCACGCAACACCAGGCTACCGCCGACGAAACGTGCGTCTATCTCTTCACCGGGGAAGAATTGTTGTAGCATGCTGTGCCTGCTGCTCGGTGCCCGCGGACGGTTGACGCGTGCAGGAGCTGCCGCAACAGGGTCCCCACTGACGGTTACCACTGCACTCCACACCGTTGCGCCATCAGGTGTGGAAAAAGCCACCGACGATATGCCGGCACTTTTACCAATCAGGCTCACTTGCATATCGCTATGCTTGATCACCCGCAAAACAGCCTTATCGCCAATCGATACATTGGTGAAGCTGCCGGGGAGATTGACTAATTCTTTCTGCTGAGGAGCAAGGGTGAGAGTATTATGCTGCGCCGCCTGTGCCACGCCAGAAAACACCAACAGCGCTATAACAAGCGCGGCGCCGAGCGTGAACTTCTGTATGTGGCGAAAAGACATAATATTCCATAACCCTCGTTTGTGGGGGTTAGTAATATTTCATCTTGTCTTCACTAGTCAAGACATTAATCACCATTATCTTTCATAGATATGTTTGCGGTGACCTATGGCGGTTATAGATACCATCTTATCCTCTGTATTAAGGTGGTATAACACCCGGTAATCGCCCACACGCAAACTGCGCAGATGGTGCAAACTGTGACGCAGTGGCTTACCAAAACGCAGCGGATCTGTGGCCAATTTGGTCTCTATGGATTTTTTAATGCGGGCGCGCGTTGCTTTATCTAGATGCGGTATATCTTTTTCTATGACGCTTGCCGCATAGCGAATATGCCATATAGGAGGCGGCATAGATTACTTCCATGCATCATCATGATCCACCCAACGGCTGGATTTTTGTGCCTCTTCATAGCGCTTATCACCCACCTGTGAGAGATACGCATCTTCATTAAGCTCCAGCGCCTCGCGGATCAGATCTGCCGCCACCGCAGACACAGAACGGTTTTGTTTATCCGCCAGCGTTGCAAGTATCCCGCTAGTATCATCATCAAGCGTTACTTGTATTCTTGGGCGTTCGGTCGGCATAGCTGAATATCCTTATATATTGCACATGTTCGAGTGTACCACTTATGATACACCTAGGCAAGGATATATTTCTAGCGTATTTGCCGGCAATACCGTATAACACCGGGCACATGGACCGTATTTTGATCATCGATTTTGGCTCTCAGGTCACGCAGCTGATCGCGCGGCGTGTGCGTGAGATTGGTGTGTATTCCGAGATAAAGCCCTATAACGCGCCACTAGACGAGATAAAAGCCTTTGGTGCGAAGGGGATTATTCTCTCTGGCGGGCCGGCCTCGGTGGCAGAGGCACAGGCGCCCACGATATCGCCGGATATTTTCTCCTGGGGCATTCCGATTTTAGGCATCTGTTATGGCCAGCAGCTGATGTGTTCGCTGTTGGGCGGGGAGGTGGAAAGCAGTGATAAGCGTGAATTTGGCCGCGCGCACATTACTATTGCGCAAGATAGCCCACTCTTTGCTGGCGCGTGGGAGAAACAAGAAAAGCATCCCGTGTGGATGAGCCATGGCGACCGGGTGATTGCGCTGCCGGAAGGATTTTCTGCGATTGCTGAGACGGATCACGCACCCTTTGCAACGATTGCCGATGAAACGCGGCATTTTTATGGCGTGCAGTTTCACCCTGAAGTGGTGCATACACCGGATGGCACTGCATTGCTCAAGAATTTCGCGCTGACCATTGCTGGCTGCACCGCTGATTGGTCGATGGCCTCGTTCTTGGAGGTAGAGGTTAAGAAAATCCGCGAAACCGTGGGCGATCAGCACGTAGTCTGTGCGGTGAGCGGCGGGGTGGATTCCACCGTAGTGGCGACGATTCTGCATAAGGCGATTCACGAGCAGCTTACCTGTATTTTTGTCGATACCGGCTTATTGCGCTATCGCGAGGCGGAGCAGGTGCAGGAGATGTTTGCCGATCTCGATATCCCGATCATCACCGTGGATGCGAAAGAGCTCTTCCTCGGCAAGCTGCAGGATGTGGTGGACCCGGAAGAAAAGCGCAAGATTATTGGCAACACGTTTATTGAGGTATTCGAAGAAAAAGCAAAAGCCGCAGACGATGCAACGTTCCTCGCGCAAGGCACACTCTACCCGGATGTGATTGAGTCGGTTTCAGTGCATGGCGATGCGAGCGTGACGATCAAATCCCACCATAATGTTGGCGGATTGCCCGAGAAGATGCAGATGCAGCTGATCGAACCGCTGCGTGAGTTGTTTAAAGATGAGGTGCGCGCACTGGGCCGCGAGCTGGGCATTCCTGATCCTGCATTACAGCGCCACCCCTTCCCCGGGCCGGGTTTAGCGATACGTATATTAGATGCGGTGAGCGAGGAGAAGGTGGAGCTGTTACAAAAGGCCGATGCTATATATATTGAGGAGATTCGCAAACACGGCCTTTATGATGACATCTGGCAGGCCTTCGCGGTGTTGCTGCCGATTAAGACCGTGGGCGTGATGGGCGATAGCCGCAGCTATGAGCATGTGTGCGCGCTGCGCGCCGTTACCTCCACCGATGGCATGACCGCCGATTTTTATACCTTCGATCACGATTTCTTCAGCCATGTGAGCAATCGCATTATTAATGAGGTAAAGGGCATCAACCGCGTGGTGTATGACATCACCAGCAAACCCCCCGGCACGATTGAGTGGGAGTAGACAGGGAAGAATGACCTCATCAAAAAAACATCACCGCATCGGTTGGCAGGGCTTCCGCCCAGATCCAAATAAATACACCACCTATACCGTGGTAATCG
>JANQQO010000212.1 GCA_028289305.1 Rickettsiales bacterium
CGGTGTGCGTGAGGCCGGTGGTTTCTGGAAAATTATGCATCACGTTAAAGTTCTGCACGGCTTGACCAGAAGCGCCTTTGAGCAAGTTATCAATGGCCGAGACAATAACCACCCGGCTTTCCACCCGCTCTCTAAATACATTGATGAAGCAGTGATTCGTACCCTTTACTGCACGGGTGATAGGCATGGTGTCATCTTCGAATACGGTGACAAAATGCTCGTGCTCAAACCGATCTAGCAAATGTTGTTTTACATCTTCCACCCGAGTTTCTGGCATGAGCTTGACATAGATAGTGGAGAGGATACCACGGCTCATCGGCACCACTTGCGGCACGAAGGTGAGTTTTAGTTCTTTCTTACCCGCACAGGCGGCAAGCAGCTGCTCCACCTCGGCAACATGGCGATGGCCGCCAATACCATAAGGCCTAACGCCTTCATTGACTTCGGGGAAGAGATTGGCGACTTTGGCCGACCTACCCGCGCCGGTGATTCCGGATTTGGAGTCAATAATAATGCCATCACAGGAAACCGCATCGCTGTTCAACAGCGGGATAAGCGGTAGTAAGATGGACGTGGGGTAGCAGCCTGGGCACGCAACAAGCTGCGCGTGTTTTACCGGCTCTCTGAAAAACTCCGTGAGGCCATAGACGGCTTCTTTCTGCAATTCTGCGGCGACATGGTCTTTGCCATACCATTGTTTATAAGCTTCGGGGCTGAATAGCCGGAAATCCGCCGAGAGATCAATAATCCGCAGCGTTCTCGGCAGGGCATTAATGATATCCTGCGAGGAACCGTGCGGCAGGCAGAAAAACGCCACATCGATATCCAGCCAGCCCACATCGTTTAAAGAAACGAGCTTGGGCAGGGTAAGGCCCGCGAAATGCGGATAGAGCGAAGAGAGCGATTTGCCAGCATTGCTTTCTGCAGCGAGGTATTTGATCTGGACATGAGGATGGCTAGCAAGTAGGCGCACCAATTCCGCGCCCGTATACCCACTAGCGCCAATAACTGCGACTTTGATTTTCTCTCCTGTGTTCATAGCCATAATTTAACCTATCTTGAAAAATAAAAAAAGAGCAGTGAAGTGGGCTCCACTGCTCTTTTTCGCGTCCAAACACTGTTGTTCTTTAACGTTTTGAGAACTGGAAGCTTCTGCGTGCTTTTCGTTTCCCGTATTTTTTACGCTCTACTACGCGGCTATCGCGTGTGAGAAACCCGCCTTTGCGCAACACGCCATGCGTGGAAGGATCAAAAAGATCCAGCGCGCGGCTGATGCCGTGGCGTACCGCACCGGCTTGACCAGAAAGGCCGCCACCAACTACGGTGCAATATACATCGAATTTGCCGTTGGTATCTGTGGCGTCGAATGGCTGATTAATAATCATGCGCAGCACAGGCCGGGCGAAATAGGTGTTAATTTCTTTTTTGTTCACGGTGATTTTACCGGTGCCAGGTTTGATCCATACCCGGGCGACAGCGTCTTTACGCTTACCCGTGGCATAAGAACGCCCTTGCTTATCACGCACAGGGGTTTTTTCCTCTGGCGTGGCTTGTGGTTCGTTTAATGCAGATACATCGACCATAATTATACTGCTCTTTTTACGTTTTTAGGATTGAGTGCGGCAATATCTAACGCTTCTGGCTTTTGCCCCTCATGCGGGTGTGCTTCCCCCGCGTAGACATGCAGCTTGCCCATTTGCTTGCGCCCCAGAGGGTTGCGTGAAATCATACGCTGTACCGCTTTTTTCAGCACATCTTCTGGCGCTTTACCGGCCAAGATTTTCTTTGGCGTAGTAGAACGCACACCGCCTGGATAGCCCGTATGGCGGTAATACGTTTTATTGCCGAGCTTGGTGCCAGTAAGATGCACTTTTTCTGCATTGACGATCACCACATGATCTCCACAATCCAGATGCGGCGTGAAATAGGGCTTATGCTTACCACGCAGCAGCTTTGCAGCCTGACTGGCCACCCGGCCTGCCACGAGATCCGTCGCATCAATGAGCCACCATTTTCTGGTGATTTCTTGCGGTTTTGCGCTATATGTCTTCATTACACGTAACCTTATCGGTGTATTTGGGCTGCGGAGTATGCCATAAAACGCTATGGTGTCAACGAAAAAGACGGAGATTTGAGCAAAAATCGTATCATGAACGAGGACATACATCATATTACCGCGCCGGAAGAAGTCGGGAAGGTGCGGCTGGATAAATTTCTGACCGAGCACATGCCGGAATATTCGCGAAGCCGCATTCAAGCACTGATCAAGCAAGGGCAGGTGAAAAGCGGCGAGGAAGTAGTGACTGATTGCGCGCATGTGGTCACGGCGGGTGAGGTGTTTTGCGTGACCGTACCAGAAGCAGAACCGAGCGCACTTATGCCCTCCCCGATTGCGCTTTCTATAGTGTATGAGGATGAGCATGTACTGGTGGTGGATAAACCTGCTGGCATGACAGTGCACCCCGGAGCGGGCAACCATCAAGATACGCTGGTGAATGCGCTATTGGCGCATTGCGGCGATAGTCTTTCTGGAATTGGTGGCGTGGAGCGGCCAGGGATTGTACACCGCTTGGATAAAGACACCTCAGGGCTGTTGCTGGTGGCAAAGCATGATAAAGCGCATCGTGCCTTAGCCGAGCAGCTGCAAGAGCGCGTAATTAAGCGCGTGTATCAGGCGGTGGTGTGGGGGGTGCCCTCCCCTAGCGCCGGAACCGTACACACGCATATCGGCCGTCACCCGAAAGATCGGAAAAAAATGGCGGTGTTAAAAACATCGGGAAAAGAGGCCATCACCCACTACCGGTTGCTGGAGCGCCTTGGTGCGGCAGCAAGCATGGTGGAATGCCGGCTGGAGACAGGGCGCACGCATCAGATTCGCGTGCATATGACGCATCTGGGATATCCGATTATAGGAGATGCGATGTATAAAAAAAATATCGCTAATTATTTGGAGAAGTTAACGGAAGATCAGAGGGTTAGTGTTGAGGCACTAAAAAGACAGGCACTGCATGCCTTGAAACTTGGATTTACCCATCCCATATCAGGAGAGTGGGTGGAATATACTTCCGCACTACCAAATGACATCGTATCGGTGATAGATGCACTAAAAAATGCCGAAAAACTTGCATAATATAGCAAAAAATGTTAGGTCCCACTAATATATAGCACATAGGAATCGCCATGAGTCAGATTTTGTTTAGGAACAAGGAAAATTTTGCGTTCGTAGCGGGGACTACGTACAAGAAATTTTCCGTAGTTAATAAGCAAAATCCGCCATGGCCCTTCGGGTTGCTGTGCATATCACTGTTGACGTCGTTGAGCCGTTTGCCCGTAGTCCCTGCTACGCGCTGCACGTCTTGCCTAGTCAACAGTGATATGCACGTTGCAACGATTCCATGCGGTATATATTAGTGGGACCTGGTAACCTTCTTCCGGGGAATACCGAACTACATTACAGTAGACTCGTATAGACTAATTAAAGGGTGATATGACTGCTATTGCTTTACCTGTTGTTGCCGAATCCAGCCTCTCTCAGTATTTGGAGGAGATCAAACGCTTCCCTATGCTGGAAAAGGAGGAAGAGTATCTGCTGGCCAAAGCGTGGGTGGAACGTGGTGATACAGAAGCCGCGCATAAATTAGTGACGAGCCATTTACGCTTAGTGGCGAAGATTGCGATGGGCTTTCGTGGTTATGGCCTACCCTTGGTAGAATTGATTTCAGAAGGTAATATTGGCCTGATGCAGGCAGTAAAGCGGTTTGACCCGGAAAAGGGATTCCGCCTGTCTACCTATGCGATGTGGTGGATTAAGGCCGCGATTCAGGAATTTATCTTGCGCTCATGGTCATTGGTGAAAATGGGCACGACCGCGGCTCAGAAGAAGCTATTCTTTAATTTACGCCGCCTGCGTAATTCTATTAGCAAGAGTGAAGTGGGCGATCTTTCGCCGGACGAAGTGGCGGTGATCGCGAATGAACTGGAAGTGCCTGAGCAAGACGTGGTGGAGATGGATCGGCGCCTGAATGGAAGTGATTACTCGCTAAATGCGACGTTTAGCGAGGAAAATGATGGTGAGTGGATCGATTATCTGGAAGACGAAGATGCAAACCAAGAACACTGGGTAGCAGAAAACCAAGAAATCACCCAAAAGCGGGCATTATTAGCCACGGCGATGGGGCAACTGAACGCACGCGAGCAGGATATTATTACTGCGCGGCGCTTGCAGGAAAACCCCACCACGCTCGAGGAGCTGAGTCAGAAATATGGCGTATCGCGGGAGCGCGTGCGGCAGATTGAAGCCCGGGCGATGGAAAAATTGCAAGAATCGGTATTGGCCGATCACGCTGCGGCATCTGCCGCCTGAGACGACGGACTGCTATCCTCTCGTTTATCCTTATATAAACGCTTTTCTTTTTCCTCAATTTCCCCCTCTACGCGTGATTTAATCATCGCGATGAGATCCCAGCCCTGTTCTTGTGATAGGAATGCGCGCTGCATCAGGCGGTAGGTGGATTGCTGGGTAAGCTGATGTTTTTTCTGCAATAAGCGATCTTTCTCGCGCAAGATATTATCATGACGGCGCTCAAGGCGCTCGAGCTTCTCCACAGGCGAGCGCGTGGGCTCCTGATGCATCTCGGCATAGCGCTGCTCTAGGCGCAGGAGCATATTGAGGCTGCCGCGGCGATAGGCATCGGTAAGTGTATAGAAATAATGCTTCGCACGCTCTTCTAGCGGAGTGGTATCTGGGTGGAATGCCTTAGCCAGCTTGCGATAGAGGCGTTTTATCTCTTGGTCACGAATATGTTTACGCACCGCATGGCGAGACCCTACCGGCATGCGCAACCCTTTGGTTTTACGGCTGATAGTAAGGCCGGAATGCACCGCTTTTTGGCGCGTATGATGCTGTGGCTGCTGTGGCGCGGTGGTGTTGGTAAGCTGCGCATCCAGCCTGTGTAAACGCGCGAAGAGCGCACCGACTTCGTGATAATAATAATCGAGGAATTCGCGCAGCTCTTCTTCTAAGAATTCAAGCTCTGATGCGGCGAGGCGGAGGTTTTCTAGCTCTTTACAGATGGCGTTTTCCAGCCACAGAATTTGGCGGTATATCTCCTTACCGGCGGAAAAATCAAGACGTGCTTTCTGCTCTTGCGACATAGTTTAACACTATTCTTGTGTGGCGTTAGTAGCGAATTAAGCGCATCACTACAACAGCCACCCTTAACGGTGTCTAAAGACACCTGTCCCAGCCTTCGTTATACTATATCTAGTAGTTATTGCAAGAAGGAATACTAGTAGTGGGGGTTAGTCCAGCGTTCGCTGGTTCAAGTCATGCCGCACCATTTGAATAACCTTATCAACATGTGTACCTGTTACGAGCTCCATTTCCTTCTCAAACTTGCTCGGCCTCACTTTCAGCAAAACACGAAAACACAACTCCCTTAATGGACACGGATATTCACCAGTATGCATCTCATCAAGAATTCCTTGTGCAACATCCTGATGTTCTTCAAGCAAATAGTTTAAAAGCGCATCCACAGTAAAATAATTACTATCACCTTTTTGAATGTGACTTGCCTTCCTAATAAAACGAAGCAAGCGATTAGTTTCTTCTTCTGCGCGCTGATTTGCTGTTGGACTGTGAAGATAGAACGAGTTCTGTACCAACACACCAAGAACTAGCTTAAAATCATCTCCGAGCTTCTCTGATGCAAGATCATATATTTTTTTAAAATCCTGGTTCTTTTTCACAAGTTCTTCTGCAGTTGACAAAATCTTTTCTCTACCTTCAGAAGTCTTTATTTTTGGAGGGTCATCATGCGTGCATTCATCTTTGGCAATTGTTTTTGCAAAGAACAGTAATTCTCTTAAATCCTGTTCGCCAATCTGTTTTTCTATTTCATCCAGATCAATAATGTCGTAATCACGCGTTATCTGGATATAATACCTACGAACTAGCACCTCATAACGCTGCCCGTTCACTTCTTGATCAAGCTTATCTCCAAACTTAGTTTGAAGCCGAGAATGCAAATCTGGATCTAGATTTTCTAGTATCTCACGCATGCTATAATCATCATCTGGCGGATCGATTTCACTCTTCTTAAAGAAGCATGCCACTTGCAACGCTACAGATTCTGGCACTCCATTCCTCCGTGTATTTAGACCGTTTTTTCTACTGTATCATATTGCGTATAGTATACGATATTTTCCTTAACAAATGGTTAACGGAGCTATAAAAAAGGGGGATGCAATGGCTGATTCCCGGTAGAGTAGCGCGTATAGCGCAAAAAATGCACCCATGGGTTGCATTTTTGGTGCTGGCATTGTTTGGCGTGGGGCTTTTTTATGCGCTGTTTGACTCTCCGCCTGATTATCAGCAAGGGGAAAGCGTGCGCATTATGTATGTGCACGTGCCGGCCGCGTGGATGGCGCTATTTGTTTATGTGTTTATGGCGGGGTGCAGCGCCGGATTTTTGATTTATAAAAACCCGGTCTGCGATGTGTTGGCACAGGCGAGCGCACCTATTGGCGCGGTGTTTACCTTTATCACGCTGGCAACAGGAATGATTTGGGGTAAGCCAATCTGGGGCGCATGGTGGGTGTGGGATGCGCGCCTGACCTCAGCGCTGATCCTGTTTTTCTTCTATATTGGCTATATCATGTTGGCAAGTGCGTTCGAAAATGCGGAGCGCGGTGCAAAATCAGCAGCGGTGCTCGCAATCGTTGGGTGTATTAATGTACCGATTGTAAAATTTTCAGTGGATTGGTGGAATACGCTGCACCAACCGGCTAGCGTGTTTAAACTCTCTGGGCCCAGTATTCACCCAGATATGTTGGTGCCGCTACTTATTATGAGTGCGGCGTATATGGCGCTTTTTGGCCTGGTGTTGCTGATGAATTTACAGAGCACGCTATGGCAGCGGAAATTGCAGCATCCGCGCCGGCTATAAAACGTGGGATCCCTCAAGCTCTTTTAAGGTATCCACGGCTTTTTCATAAAAATCGGGACTCGCTTTGATGGCGCGCTGAATGAATTGCGCGGCAAGGGAATCGTTTTTAGCAAGCCGGGCATACACGGCGAGATTGTTATAGGCTTGATAGTCAGGGAGGTGTTTGCGTAAAAGGATTTCGGCATTCTCTGTGTTGCCCGCCACGCCGTATATAAGCGAGAGATTGAGCTCGGCACGGCGGCGCTTTGGTGAACTTACCTGAAAACGCTGTATCGCCTTTTCCAGCGCATCTACCGCCGCTGGGTAGTTCTTTTCCAGCGCTAATGTGAGGCCGATATTGTTGAGGACGACGGGGCTATCTTCTGCGACCTGCAGGGCGGAGGTGAAATATTCCCGAGCCTGGGTAGTATCCCCTTGTAATGCATAGACAATACCCAGCGCGTTAATCGATTGCCAGCGTAACGCATCTCTTTCCAACACTTTTAGAAAATCATTGGTGGCACTGGAAAGATCTCCTTGGTACAGATAGGCGATTGCGCGCTTTTCCCGCACGATGACGTTATCTGGGTTGAGGAATAGGAGTTTTTCATAGGCCTCCTGCGCGGACGCATAATCCCCCTGCCCTACCTGCGCCTCAGCACGCTGCGAGAGATAGATGCGGTTCAGCGGATCATCTTTTAGTAATGTATTGTAGAGCGTTTCTGCTTCGGCGAAGTGCTTTTCTTGCAGCGCTGCTTGTGCTTTTTGCTCAGTTTCATGGCGCGTTAGAGAGAAAGAGGATGTGTGACGCGGAGAAGCATCAAGCGCCTTGGCGATAGGCAGTTTCTCTAGCTGTTCACAGGCGGAGAGCAGCAGCGTAACGCTGATAATAGCTGGGATATAGGTGCCTATGCGCGGCATATGCGGCCTCCATTAGCCTTGGGCGAGTAAAGGATCGAGCTCTCCCTGCCGATCGAGCGCGGCCATATCATCAAAACCCCCAACATGGGTGTCATTAATGAATATCTGCGGCACGGTTTGGCGGCCACCGGCTTTTTCCTTCATTTCTTCACGCAGCGCATCGTCGCTGGTGACATCAATTTCTGTGTAATCTGCAACGCCTTTGCGCTTCAACAGCTCCTTAGCGCGCGTGCAATACGGGCAATAATTCGTCGTGTAAATTAAGATATCGGCCATGCGATTCTCCTCCTTCTCGCTTCAATTCTCCGCGGCAATATATAGAAATTGGAAAAAGAAGAAAGCCTTAGTTTGGCGTTTTTATATGAGGTAGATTTATTTCTTGCAAAATGAGGGCGGTAGCAGTAGCTTCCGGGCCCATATGTGGCGGGTGTAGCTCAGTCGGTTAGAGCGCAAGATTGTGGATCTTGAGGTCGGGGGTTCAATTCCCCTCACTCGCCCCATTCCTTCTACTCATGCCCTAATACATCAGCGATTAGAGGTATTTGGTACACACTACCGTGCTGCCACTGTTTTTATATTCCAGCTCATCGAAATCGATAGACGCCAAGTAGATACCGCGACCATTAGGCGCTGCTGCTCTTAATGGGTCAAGCTCGATGAACTCCTCCCAATCAAAGCCAGCCCCTTCGTCACTGATGGTGACGCTGATGACTTCTTCATCACGCGCTAGATCTACTGACACTTTTTTCTCGCTGTTTTCTGGCTTTTTCATGCGATAGGCCATCTCGTTATCCCAGGTGCCATTTACCAGGTGCTCGGATTTTTCTTCAAACGTAAAGCCAAGATTGCCGTGCTCCACGGCATTGAGCATAAGTTCGGTGAACCCCATCACAACCTTGCGTGGCTCAGGAAAACAGCTCGCTACCACTGGCGCCACATCGCGCGCACCTTGGGTGGTGCGATAGTGGAACGTACTATTCTGCATACGCCCCATACCCTTTTTAAAGAGCTCAGTTTTCTGAGTAGCACGCTGCACCTCGTCTTCCAGCCCACCAATCACATTGGTATTTTCCAGGGCAGACTTCACCACCGCAAGAAGTACGCGCTTTGCATAGGGTTTGGTGAGGTAATAATAGACACCCGCTTTAATGCCCTCTTCGATTTCGCTTTTTTCTGAGGCAGCGGTTTGCATAATAACCGGTATCCGCTTGAGCTTTGGCTCTTGTTTAAGCCGCTGTAACAGCGCCATGCCATCCATAACCGGCATCATTCGATCGAGCACAATAGCGTCGATATCATTATGGCGATGGAGCTCATCCAGCGCCTCTTTACCGTTG
>JANQQO010000238.1 GCA_028289305.1 Rickettsiales bacterium
TTAGGAAAAGCGTCATCCTCACCGAGCCATGCATGAAAAGCATGGCGAAGGTGGGGATCCAGTATTACCTTGCTGTATGTCTGGATCCCCATGTCACGCTTTTTACTTAAGGTAGCAAAAATCCTGCCATGAGGATGACGGGGTTTTTTTATAGGAAAGGGAGGGGATGTAGAAGAGATGTTGAGACAATAAAAAAACGGAGGGCAGATATTCGCCCTCCGTTTTTTTAAAAATCCCTCGCTGAGGTGTGAAAAACCTCAGCGAGGGATTAGTTAGAAGATTAAGAATATTATGTAGCGTTGACAGCGCAATCACCACCTCGAGTAGTTACGCTTTGAACAATCTGTGCTGCGCCAAAGATCAAGATCACACCGCCAGCAACCATAATCGCCAGACCCCAGTTAACCTTGCCAAAAAATGCGCCAATACCGAGGAAAATCACGGCGATTGTGGCAATACCTTTACCGATATTCCCCTGTAACGCATTAACAATACGACAAATACTGCTACCAATACCACCAAGGTCATCAGTGACTTGCGCTAAGGCCAATTCAGGCAGGGCAGTAGTAAGTGTTGCCAATGCGAACGCCCAAAACAGCCGACGCGAAAAAGTATAGTCTAACATGGTTTTCTCCTTATTTGTTCACCATCATATTCTACGTTGGGGCGGAAAACCCGCCTATTTACTACCCTAGCATAGAAATATGACAGTTTTATGACAGTTATGTGACAAAATGTGACAATTTTTATATGACGCTCAAGCGCCGCTTAAGGCTGCGCTCCCACTTGGTCGCTAGTCGTCGCTAGCGCTCCTCCGGGTTGACTCTCGGACGTGGTTTTTGCCATTTTTTCCCGTATCCGCCGCCAGGCGCGGACGTTTTTATTGTGTTCTGCCAGAGTCTTAGCAAAGGCGTGGCCGCCTGTACCATCCGCAACGAAATAGAGCTCAAGCGTCTCTATGGGGTTCAGCACGGCCTGCAGGGCGGCTTTGCCAGGATGGGCGATGGGCGTGGGCGGTAGGCCCGCATTGGTATAGGTGTTATGCGGCAATTCTTTGCGCAGATCATGCCGGGTGAGTGGGCGATCAAGCGGGCCGGTACCGCCCGTCAGCGCGTAAATGACGGTGGGGTCGGATTGCAGGCGCATACCGCGGCGCAGGCGATTGATAAACACTGCAGCGATACGTGGGCGTTCTTCAGGCAGGGCGGTTTCTTTCTCCACGATAGAAGCAAGGATCACCGCCTCACGCGGGGTGGTAAAAGGGAGTTCTGCACTGCGCGCCGGCCACAGCGCGGTGAGCAGGCGATGCTGATCTAAAAACATGCGCTTAACCAGCGCCTCGCGGCTATCACCATAGGTGAAAAGATAGGTTTCAGGTAGGAGTTCCCCCTCATCAATATCAACCGGTACCGCGCCAGTAAGCCCTTCGGTATTGTCAATCAATGTCATGATTTGCGTGGTAGTGAGCCCTTCAGGGATGGTGAGGCTGCGGTAATGCACCTCGCCTTTTTGCAGCATTTGCAATATCTTACGCGGAGTGACCCCGGGTATGAAACGGTATTCCCCAGCATGTAGCGGGATGTTATGGGCGAGCGCATAATAGGTGAGGGAAAATAGGCGTGGCGAATGGATCACGCCGTGTTCATCAAGCCGCAGGGCGATATGGCCGACGCTGCTGCCTTTGGGAATGACAACGAGTGTTTCTTGCTTTAGCGGTCCGCGCGCATCGGTATAGAGCAGGATAAACCCAACGATCGCAAAGAGAAACGCGACGCATGCAGCAAGGCCAAGACGACGTATCAGGTGAGGAGGCATGGGCGGCATTGTCTCACTGGAGCGCAGGGAGGTCAAGAGGGGAGGGATTGGGACTTCTTGTGAGGATGGGGTGGAGGAGCCGCAGGCGACGAGGTGCGACCAAGTGGGAGCGCAGCCTTAAGCGGCGCATGAGCGTTATTTAAAAAGGCGAATAAGCCAGGGGATCCATCTTGTACACCCCCTATCTAACTTTTTTCAAAAAAGTGCAAAAAAAGGCGTGGATGTTAACCTTTTGTTAACCAATTTATGGCATTCTATTAGTTAAGCGGGGGTTGATATCGCTGCTAAGTAATGGAGAGATAACATGGTCGAGTTCAGGAGTGATAATGGAAAATACGGAGTGCAACGCATTGCACGCACGCCAACCGGGTATAAAGGGTTGATTTATAGCCCAAAAACCAAGGATGGCGAGGAAGAGGCGTCGATTTTGATGTTTACCCGTGGCGTGGATGATGAAGGTGCGCCGTATATTGAGATTGATGTATCGAATGTGGATGAGGCGGATAAAGCGCTTGTACGCGAAATTATTATGGATGCACTGCAACAAAAAGGGTTTGCGGTGAATGAGGTGCCCTCGCCGCATGGTAGCGACCATTTGACGCTGGTAGAGCACCATAATTCCTTAAATGAGACATTTTCGGCGCTATTAGAGGCGAATTTGCCCGATGGAACGCCGATTATTCCCGATATTTATAAAGATTTTGTGCTGGAACAGCAGCAAGTGCGCAATAGCTTGGAGCAATCGCTGTTGCATGCTTTTGGCGAAGATTGCTTTTCCAACAAAAAAGGCGGCCCTAAGCCGCGCAATGAGAATAACCGTATCCAGCGCCTAGCGCATCATTTCCGCGAAGGATTGCAAGATGAGCATGGCGTACAGGGGGAGATGGAAGGCTAATCGACTTCCTTTGCGAGCTGAATCTTCGCGACATCTTCCATTTCTTCACGTTTTTCCCGCACGCGTTCTTCGGTGACATCGTCTAAGCCCGCGGCATGCAGATCAGACATCACTTTTTGTATCACCGCACCTGGTTCGGTGTTCTCAATACCATATTTCACGATGCCCAGCGCGTATTCAAGCGATGCTTCTTCAGAAAGATGTTTTTTATGCGCTGCCCAGAGGCCCAAGAGTTTGCGCGCGCGTGCCGAAACGCGAAAGCGCAGCTCCTCATTCTGGATATATTGCTGTTCAAAAGCTTTTTGGCGATCGTTAAAAGTGGTCATCCGTACTCCCCGTGAAGTGTTTTTCTTGCAAAACGCCTGCACCAGGGTATAACTGGCTGTAGCGTGGTTAAGGCGGGCTATGCATACCATTTTCACAGCAATCTTAGCAAGCGGAAAAATCCCATGAGCAGACGAAAATTATACGAGGGCAAAGCCAAGGTTCTTTTTGAAGGACCAGACCCTGGGACGATTATCCAGTATTTCAAGGATGATGCGACGGCGTTTAATAATCAGAAGAAAGCCGTGATCTCCGGCAAGGGCGTGCTGAATAACCGTATTTCGGAATATATCATGACCAAGCTTGAAGAGATTGGGATTGAGACGCATTTCATCAAAGCGCTGAATATGCGTGAGCAGCTGGTGAAGGCGGCTGAGATCATTCCGGTGGAGATTGTGGTGCGCAATATCACCGCAGGCCAGCTGGCGAAGCGGTTTTCAGTGGATGAAGGCTTGGCCTTTCCCTATCCGCTGATTGAGTTTTACCTAAAAAGTGATGATTTAGGCGATCCGCTAGTGAGTGAGGAGCATATTGTGCTGTTCCAGTGGGCGGATGAATATGAATTAGAGGAAATTAAGGCGATTGCGCTGCGTATCAACGATTTCCTCACCGGGCTATTTTTAGGCGCGAATATGAAACTGGTTGATTTCAAGCTCGAATTCGGCCGGATTTATGACGAAGAAGGCAATGCGTATATTATTGTCGCAGATGAGATTAGCCCGGATTCTTGCCGGTTATGGGATATTGAGACGGGTGAGAAGCTGGATAAAGACCGGTTCCGCCATGATCTGGGCAAGGTCGCAGAGGCGTATCAAGAGGTGGCGCGGCGCTTAGGCATTTTCGTTGATGGCTCGATGGAGGTGGTGCGTGCTGAAAAGCTGACACCGGAGAAGACGAAAAAGGGTGCCGCGAAGAAGAAGTCGGCCAAGAAAGCGGGATCTGGCAAGGCTGCGGCCAAAACGCCTGCGAATAAAAATACCAAAAAACCCAAAACGGATCCCAAGAAACCTAAGAAATGATGGATCGTTAATCGATTGTAGGGAAAATATTACGTCATCCTCACCGAGCGTAAGCGAAGGTGGGGATCCAGACATACAGTAAAACCGCCTGGATCCCCATGTCACGATTTTTGCTGAATAAGCAAAAATCCCGCCATGAGGATGACGGTAGTAGAGAGATGTTGAGCATAAAAATATAAGGAGCGATGATGAAAGCGACGGTGACAATCACGTTAAAGCCGGGTGTGCTAGACCCGCAGGGCAAGGCGATTCATACCGCCTTGGGGCATATGGGATTTATGGGCGTGCTTGATGTGCGCCAGGGCAAGATCATCGAACTCGAGCTTGATGAGCAGGATGAGCGCACCGCCCGCACGCTGGTGGAGCGTATGTGTGAGCAGCTGCTGGCGAATACGGTGATCGAAGACTACGCCATCACCATTGAGGAATAGAGGCGGGTTTTACGCGCTTTTAAGGAAGGTGATGTAATGGCGGGTAAGTTGGCGGGCTATAATATTTCGGGAGATTTGGAGGATGCCATTTCATTTTTAAGAACGGCGTTCTACAACCCGGTGAACAAGGCAGCGATGGTCGATATAGCTAATTTGGGAGAGCTACAAGATGAAGAGACACGGGTGCGCACCATCAAAAAGGGGCTTGCGTTGCTTTCAGCGCCTTTTACGGATGCATCAATCAGGTTGGGCCATGGCATTAACTCACAGAAAGCAGAACACCATCGCGCCGTTGTGTTTGAAGAATTGGTAAGTTTTAGAGATTTAATTGTGCAAGATCAGGATAGGCCGGATAAAAGATTGCCATATGACGATCCGCTTTTAACGGCGTCGAGAACATTTGCTGCAGCGAGACCTAGCGATGCGGTGAAGAGCGCACTTGAGAAGTTATCGAATCTTGTTTCAGAAGGGAAAGGGGATTATGGCCTGACAGATTCGCTGCGAGCATTAGAGTATGCTACGGCACTCTATGATGCCCTTAAACTGCAAAAACTCACTATGCGTAGCGGGACAATAAGATCCATGCAGGATTTGGTGGTGGGAGCGCTTGATTTGTTGCAACCATTGCCCACAAATAAAAAATATTTTTATTCAGGATATCACGGCAGGTGTGAAGTAGAAGAAAGCGAGTTTAAAACAATGCGAGAAGTGGTAGATGTGTTGACGGCGGCAATCCGAGATGATTTTGCCAATGAATTACCGTTTACGGATTTGAGTATAGGAAAGGCAAAGGGAGGTAGAGGAGGTCCATGAAAGCTTCGGTCATCGTATTTCCTGGGTCGAATTGCGATCGTGATGTGGCGGTGGCGCTTGCGGGCTGTGGCGCTGCGGTAACGCGCGTGTGGCATCAAGAAAGTGCGCTACCGAAGAGCGATCTGGTGGTGTTGCCCGGCGGGTTTTCCTACGGCGATTATCTGCGCGCCGGCGCGCAGATAATCGCCGTAGGAAAACCCGCCGGGCAACACCACCAGAT
>JANQQO010000251.1 GCA_028289305.1 Rickettsiales bacterium
ATAGCTTATCCACCACTTCATTATTATTGTGCAAGGCAGCTAGCGCCTGACGCCGTGCGTGCAAATCACCGCGCTTACCCAGCGTCACCAGCTTTTCCACATAAGGGCGCAGATCTTTTGCCTTCGCCACTGTGGTTTGAATCTGCTCATGCGTAATCAGCGCACAGGCCAGATTCGCAAATAATGATTTGCGATGCGTGCTGGTGCGATTGAGTTTTCTACCTTTTATGCCGTGGCGCATGGTTCTCTAAGCTCCTGCAAATGGGTCTTCGTATTTTTTGCTCAGTTCTTCAATATTCTCTGGTGGCCAGCTTTCTACTTCCATGCCAAAACGCAAGCCCATGCTTGCCAGCACTTCCTTGATCTCGTTCAGTGACTTACGACCAAAGTTTGGCGTTTTCAGCATTTCGCTTTCGGTTTTGCGTACCAGATCGCCAATATACACGATATTGTCGTTTTTCAGGCAGTTTGCTGAGCGTACAGACAGTTCCAGCTCGTCCACTTTCTTCAGCAGGTTCGGGCTGAATGGCAGCTCTTCTTCCTGTGTCTCTACCACCTCTTCGGCTTCATCGAAGTTGATAAATACATTCAGCTGGTCTTGCAGGATTTTTGCTGCATACGCTACGGCATTTTCTGGGATCACGGTGCCGTCAGTTTCCACCGTCATCAGCAATTTGTCATAGTCAGTCACCTGACCAACACGGCTATCTTCCACTTTATAGCTCACCAGGCGTACTGGGCTATACAGCGCATCCACAGGAATCGTGCCGATAGGGCTGTCTTCCATACGGTTTTGCGTTGCGGGTATGTAGCCTTTGCCGTTTTGTACTACCAGCTCAGCATTAATCGTTGCCCCTTTATCCAGCGTGCAAACCACCGCATCTTGGTCGACGATTTCTACATCCGCACCAGTTTCGATCATGCTAGCAGTTACCGTGCACGGGCCTTCCGCCTTCAGATAGACCTTCTTTTTCTCGTTTGCATGTAATTTGATCGGCAGTGCTTTCAGGTTCAGCACAATATCGGTCACGTCTTCCATCACACCAGGCAGGGAGGAGAATTCATGCAACACACCATCGAATTTCACAGAAGTAATTGCCGCACCTTGCAGGCTGGAAAGCAGCACGCGGCGCAGCGCATTACCCAGAGTCAGGCCAAAGCCACGCTCTAAAGGTTCGATCACAATCTCAGCCTTCTTATGCTCCAGCGTGTCTTTCACATCCACTTTGGTTGGCTTAATCATCTCTGTCCAATTTTTCGCTATCACGGTGGCTATCCTCTAACTGTTGATCGGTATTGAATATTATTACACGCGGCGGCGCTTGGGTGGGCGGCAGCCATTATGCGGGATAGGGGTCACATCTTTAATGCTGCTGATGTTAAACCCAATCGATTGCAGTGCCCGTAACGCAGACTCACGGCCTGAACCGGGCCCTTTCACTTCCACTTCCAGCGTTGCCACGCCATGCTCTTTAGCGACTCGGCCAGCTGTTTCGGCGGCCACTTGCGCGGCATACGGCGTCGACTTACGCGACCCTTTAAAATTACACGCGCCCGCAGACGACCACGAAATCGTGTTCCCCTGCATATCGCTAATCGTAATAATGGTGTTGTTAAAGGTGGAATTCACATGGGCCATGCCATTGGTGATATTCTTTTTAACCTTTTTCTTCTTTGCTGCTGCCTGTGCCATAAACCTGTCTCTACCTACTATTTCTTCTTACCGGCGATAGGAACGGCCTTACCTTTACGCGTCCGCGCATTGGTATGCGTCCGCTGGCCACGCACCGGTAGGCGGCGACGATGGCGCAAGCCACGATAGCTCCCCAGATCCATCATCCGCTTGATGTTCATGGCAACTTCACGGCGCAAATCGCCTTCTACAATGAAATCTGCCTTGTCGATCACCTCGCGAATGCGAATGATTTCATCCTCACCTAAATCGTGCACGCGCTTGTTCTGGTCTACATTTGCCGCTTGGCAGATGTCCTTCGCCCGTGTGCGCCCAATACCAAAGATATAGGTCAGCGCAATCTCGGTGCGCTTATTGGTGGGAATATTTATTCCTGCGATACGTGCCACAGTGTGCTATCTCCTTAAAAACCCAGTGTTATCGCCGTTTTCGTTGCAAAACGAGGGGTGCATCATAGCTATTCTTACTTTGAAGTCAATAACGTTTTTATTTCTTCTGTCACCGCGTCAATGCTGGCCATTCCATCGATGTGTTGCACCACTCCTGCGGGAGCGTTTTCTTCATAATACGCCAACACGGGAGCGGTCTGCTCGCGATACGTCGCCAGGCGCTCTGCAAACACTTCTGGATTGTCATCTGGACGCGGAGTTTCGCCAGCAGCCTCGGTTTGCGCCTTACGATTTGCTACCCGTGCTTTCAGTTCCTCATCCGCCACTTTCACATTGATGACAAAATCAATCTTCTTACCCTTGTTAACCAGCATCACATCCAGCGCTTCGGCTTGCGGGATCGTGCGAGGGAACCCATCTAAAATAAATCCCTTCGCGCAATCTGCTTTTTCAATACGATCGCTAATAATGCCAATTACAATCTCATCAGAAACCAGCTTGCCAGCTTTCATCACTTCTTCGGCTTGCTTGCCCACTTCTGTGCCCTCTGCTACCGCCGCACGCAACATATCCCCAGTAGAAAGATGCGCGGCATCCAGCGTTTCTTTTAACACCGCAGCCTGCGTACCTTTTCCTGCAGCAGGTGGACCAAATAAAATGATATTCGTCGTTGTCATACGTGAAACCGCCTTCCTTTCAGCTTCGCTTTCTTAATCAGCCCCTCATACTGATGCGCGAAGAGGTGGGATTGCACTTGTGCCGCTGTATCCATCGTTACATTCACCACAATCAACAGGCTCGTGCCGCCCAAATAAAACGGCACTGAATATTGCGAGATCAAAATTTCTGGCAGCGCACACACGAAGGATAAATAAATCGCTCCCACCGTGGTTAGGCGTATCATCACATAATTCAGATATTCCGCCGTGTTCTTCCCTGGGCGAATGCCAGGAATAAAACCGCCATTCTTCTTTAAATTATCGGCCGTATCTTCCGGCTTAAACACATTGAGCGTATAGAAGAAGCAGAAGAACGCGATCAGCGCGATATACATCAAGATATAAAGCGGTTTGCCGTGACCAAGATAGAGCGAGAGTGTCTCAATCCACTCCGGTCCTTGCCCAGCAGAAAACCCAGCGAGGGTGGCGGGGAATAATAATAAAGAACTCGCAAAAATCGGCGGTATCACTCCAGCGGTGTTCAGCTTTAACGGCAGATGCGTCGCCTCGCCTCCATAAAGCTTATTGCCTCGCTGGCGTTTAGGATATTGCACCACAAGCCGTCGCTGTGCGCGCTCCATGAACACGATTAGCACAATCAACGCCAGGGCTAAAGCCAGCACTAATATAACAAATGTACCCGTCAGCGCGCCAGTCCAGCTCAGCTGTAACGTCCCCGCTAATGCGCTGGGCAGTTCGGCTACGATCCCCGCAAAGATAATCAGCGAGATCCCATTCCCAACACCGCGGCTCGTGATCTGCTCACCCAGCCACATCAAGAATATCGTACCGCCCACCAGCGTAATCACCGTGGTCGCGCGGAAGAACAACCC
>JANQQO010000280.1 GCA_028289305.1 Rickettsiales bacterium
AAGCTTTTACGGCGAAGGATTTACCTATGCGCCAGAACGCAGCATGGATATGCAGCGGCTGCACCGCTCCGATATTTTGCCGGATTACAGTAAAATGACGTCGGAAGATTACATTAACGGCATGTATCAAGGTGTGGATTTGGAGTTGGCTGAAAAAAAGCTGATAAAAATCATCCGCACAAATAAGGGGCGTCGGCGAAAAACGGTGTTTAAAGGGATGTGCATCTTTTTTTCCGTCCACAAGCCATTTAAAGGCAAAACGATTGTCGTGCGCGATAAGGGTCGGATTTTTAATTGGCTGAAGAATAAATTCACTGCGCTCGAAAAAGTAGCACTAGAAGATCCCATCTTCGAAAAGAAATTTGAGGTCTATAGCTCCGATCAAATTGAAGCGCGCTATTTGCTGACCACGAGTTTCATGCAGCGCTTACTCGATTTGGCGGAGGTGTTTGATGGCACGAATGTGCAATGCAGTTTTTATGAAGAATATTTATTATTAATGATCCCGGTGAAGAAGAATTTGTTTGAACCGGGATCTATTTTCCACCCCGCACTTTCCGTGCAAGATTTAAAGATATTACTAAAAGAGTTATATCTTGTTTTCCAGATAATTGAGATATTAAAGCTAAACCAGAATATTGGTTTGTAGCAAATCCACTTAAGCTAATAAAAACTATATATCTCAATATATATACCAAGAGGATTTATATATAAGATGCAGAATATTGCCTATGTTCCACGTGGAACATTGTAATTTATCTATCAATTTATTTTTTTACTCTTCCAGAGGGCGGCCAACAGAAATATACTGAAAACGCTTCGCTTGCATATCGGCGGGCGTAAAAAGATTGCGCAAATCAACAATAATAGCCTGCTGCAAAGCACTGCGGAGTTTTTCGAAATCCAGCGCCTGAAACTCCGGCCATTCTGTAATAATCAATGCCGCATCCGCACCTTCCGCAGCACTATACGCATCACTATGATAGGTAATGTCATATTCTTTCAGCTCGTTTTTGGCATTTTCCATCGCTTTCGGGTCAAATGCCTGCACCTGCGCCCCCTGCTCTAGTAATTGCGGGATAATCGCGAGTGCGGCACTTTCACGCATATCATCTGTGCCCGCTTTAAACGCCAGCCCCAATACCGCAATTTTTTTACCCTTAAGTGAGCCGCCCAGCACCTCAGCAACTTTATTGACCATAGTGTGTTTACGATCTTCATTGCTTTTTATAACTGCCTGCACCAATTGGCTCGGCGCGCCAAGATCTTCTGCGGTATAGGCCAAAGCACGCGTATCTTTCGGAAAGCAGGAACCGCCAAAACCCGGCCCGGGTTTAAGATAATTGCTGCCGATACGCTGATCTAAGCCCATACCCGTGGCAACATCTTCCACATTCGCCCCGGCTTTTTCACAAATATCAGCGATTTCATTAATAAACGCAATTTTAGTGGCCAGAAATGCATTGGCCGCATATTTGGTGAGCTCCGAAGAGGTGATATCCGTAAACACAATCGGCGCCTGCTGTGCTAGTGGGTCATAGAGCTGCTGCAATATCTGCTGCGCTTTGGACGCATCAACGCCAACTACGACCCGATCGGGCTCCATAAAATCTTTCACCGCACAGCCTTCGCGCAAGAATTCGGGATTGGAGGCCGTATAAAACGCCAGCTCTGGATTGGCTTCTGTGATAATGGCTTTCACGCGCTTGCCTGTGTGCACTGGCACGGTAGATTTGATGACCACTACGGTTTCTGGATCAATGTGGTGCGCAAGCTCTTCCGCCGCAGCGTAGACATAGGTGAGATCGGCTTGGCCGTCATACGCACCGGTGGGGGTGCCGACGGCGATAAAAACCGCTTCTGCACCTGCGACGCTGTCTTTTAAACTATTAAAAAAGTTTAAACGCCCGGCGGTGGTATTTTTGTGGAGCAATTCTTCTAGGCCAGGTTCGTAGATCGGCACTTGGCCGTTATTGAGTGCGGTGATTTTGCTATCGTCTTTATCGATGCAGATAACCTGATTGCCAAGCTCAGCAAAGCATACGCCGGTGACCAGCCCCACATAGCCTGTTCCTACGATTGCAATCTGCATTACTTTTTTATCTGTTGTTGCATGAAAGCGTAGACGTGATCGCGCAGCTCATCCTGTGCGAGGGCGAAAGCGATATTGGCTTCAACAAAGCCACGGCGATTGCCGCAATCAAAACGCTGACCGGTGAAACGCACGCCGTGGAATGGCTGGTTTTCTTGTTTGAGCAGCTGGACCATAGCATCAGTAAGCTGAATTTCACCTCCCGCACCGGCAGCGCCATTTTCCAGATGCATGAAGATTTCTGGATTAAGGATATAGCGCCCAGTGATAGAAAGATTGGACGGCGCGTCTTCAGGCGCCGGCTTTTCGACCATATCGCTGATGCTGACATGGGTATCATAATCTTCCTTTGGTGCCACAATGCCGTAGCGCGAAGTTTCTTCGTGCGTGACTTCTGCGAGCCCCAAGATATTACCCCCCTCTTTTTGGTGGAGGTCGACCATTTGTTTCAGCAAGGGTGTCGGCGCCAAGGTGAGCTCATCTGCAAGCAAGATGGCGAAGGGCTCATCGCCGATGAAATGGCGCGCACACCAAATGGCATGACCCAGGCCAAGCGGCTGCTGCTGGCGAATGAAGGCAACTTGCCCGGCATCGGGCAGCCAATCTTTAGTGAGCGAGAGGAGCTCTTCTTTGCGCTTAGTATCGAGCGTGGTTTGCAATTCATACGCGTGATCAAAATGGTTGCTGATGATATTTTTATTACGGCCGGTGATGAAGATGAATTGCTCAATACCGGCGGCTTGGGCTTCTTCAAACGCGTATTGGATCAGCGGTTTATCAACAACAGGCAACATTTCCTTCGGCATCGCTTTGGTAGCAGGCAGAAAGCGCGTGCCGAGCCCGCCGACAGGAAAAATCGCTTTTTTTACAGGGCTAGTCATGCGGCCGTTTATACACGGTTTTTGTGGATTGCAAAAGTTTTTCGCTTAATCCCGCGGGGGCCTAAACCCTTGTGCGACCACATACATTTCCGCCGAATCTTGGCGGCTGGCTTTAGGTTTCATGTGTTTGACGGTAGAAAAATGCTGCTTCATGTGGGTGAGCAGCGTGCTTTCTGTGCCACCTTGGAGCACTTTGCAGAGAAACGTGCCGCCGGGCGCTAATGTATGGAGGGCAAAATCGAGCGCCGCTTCGCACAGCGCGATGATGCGCAAATGGTCGGTAGCGCGGTGACCGGTGGAAGAGGCAGCCATGTCGCTCATAATAACATCGGCTTTGCCGTCGAGCGCTTTTAAGGTGGCCTCTTGGATTTCTGGGTCGCAGAAATCGCCTTCAATGAGGGTAGCATTGCCTAAGGCGTCGATCGGCTTAAGATCTACCCCGACGAGTTGGGTATTTTTACTCGTGCGCTCGGCTGCTACTTGTAGCCAGCTGCCGGGAGCGGCTCCAAGATCGACGATTTTCTTACTGGGTTTGAGGAAGCGATATTTATCATCCAGCTGCTGGAGTTTGTAGGCAGCGCGGGAGCGATACCCCTCTTCCTGCGCGGCGGTGACGTAAGGATCGTTAAGTTGGCGGTTAAGCCAGCGTGTGGAAGAGGACTTCCGGCCCTTTGCGGTTTTTACGCGGACATGTTTTCCACGCTTATGGGAGGTATCGTCTGGAGTTTTGGGCATGGCGTTTCAATGTCATTCCAGCGCATGCTGGAATCTATTTTTGTTTTACTGGATCCCAGCTTTCGCTGGGATGACAATTTAAATCATTGTAGAAATATATAAGATAAAACATTAGAAATCTAGATTATCATAATGTTTTACCACTTGAAAACCTGGAACACGATCGCCTAATAATGGGCGAAAGCTGGGGCGCGATTTAACCACCGCATACCATTCTTTAGCGCGCGGGTTATGGTTCCACGGAACATCGCCGAGATAATCAAGCACAGAAAGATGGGAAGCGGCGGTGATATCGGCCAAAGAAAAGACATTACCGGCAAGCCAGGTATGTTTTTCGGCTAAATGGCCGATGTAATCGAGGTGGTAGAGGATGTTGGTTTTGCCAGCACGGATGCAGTCTGTGCTCGGTTCACCCTGTTTTTTCAAGAACTTAAAGACCTTTTCGTCGAGCAAGTATTTGGTGACTTCGTAATAGAATTTGTTATTAAACCAGCTGGCAATACGGCGTACTTCAGCACGTTCCTGCGGGTTTTTACCAATGAGATTGTGCTCAGGGTAGGTTTCTTCCAAAAATTCGCAGATGGCGGTGCTATCGACATAAAGCGAATTGTCGTTCTCAGCGAGCACTGGCACTTGTGCCGCGGGGTTCATGGCAATGAATTCCCGCCGCTTTTCCCAGAAATTCTCGATAACCAGATCGAAAGGAAGTTGTTTTTCCGCTAAAAAAAGGCGCACCTTGCGCGAAAATGGCGAGAGCGGATAGTGGTATAACGTACGCATAGTGCTGTTTTACGCATCTGGCACCTCGGGCGCAATGGTAATCTTTGTATTGCCGCTTTCTGAGGTGGTGAAGCGTTGGTCAGCACTTTGCACCAGACAGATGGAGCCCGCCTTATCCTCGCAATAATAAAGGGTAGTTTGCAGGCGATAGGTTTTTTCGGCATCAAGCGCTGGGAGCGTGGCGTTGAGGGATTTTAAATCTTCGCGCGTGAGGCTGGTAATCGGGGTATATTTATCGCCCTGCTCTTCGAACAGCGTCAGCCAGGTGGGGGCTTCTTCATTGATTTTCCAACCCTTCGGGAGGGTAATTTCAACGGTGATGGGCGCATTCGCAGCGGGAGCAAACACGGGGACATCAACGAGAAGATTGGGCAGAAACTCTTCTATTTGTTCTTTTTTATCAGAAGATTGATAGAATAAATTAATGTTATTTATCGTATTGTCGCTATTTAGAACGCGAATACTGTGGTTATTCGTATCGGCGATGTAGAAGGCATCGCCAATTTTAAGGATGTCGTTGGGTTCATTATAGCGTGCGGGTGCTGTGGTTTCCGCATCACCGCTTTTGCCGTCACCACTGACGGTCGTGATGGCGCCAGTGGCGTAATCATAGCGGCGAATTGCATGGTTATAGGAATCAGCAATATAGACGCCGGTATCGTCTGCATGGATGCCAAGCGGGTGCTGGAGCTGGCCGATGCCGCGAGTGCCGTCTTCAAAGCCGAAATCGAACAGGCCGGTGCCGATCAGTGTGGTAATGGCGCCGTCTTCAAGCACGCGCAGGGAGCTGGTTTCTGAATCCACAAAATAGAGTTTGCCATCGTGCACTGAGAGACCGCTAGGCTGTGAGAGCGAGTTATGAGGATATTCACCATCATCAATTGATTCGCGGCCATTGCCGGCGAGGACGCTGACTTTGTCATTTTTTATGTCATACACCCAGAGCTGGTGCGTGCCAGCCATAGCGATGGTGATATGGTTTTCGTCTGGGTAGAAGGCCAGATCCCACGGGGAGGCTAGGCGCGTGGAGCGCGCATCCACCTTGGAAGCGCGGCGGTTATAGCCCTGTTTGCCGGTGCCGGCGATGGTAGTGACTTCGCCACTTGCAAGATCGATTTTGCGCAGCACGTGATTGCTGGTATCTGCGACATAGAGGGCGTTATCGCGGTAGAGCAACCCTTGCGGCTTATCGAATTGGGCGGTGGCGTAATCGCCATCTTGATAGCCCCGTTCGCCACTACCGATAGTGGTAAGGATAGCGCCATCTAAGGTAGTAGCCAGAATTTGATGATCGCTGCTATTGGCGATGAAGAGGATATCCTGGTTATTAAATGCGGGTACGCTCGGAGCGTGGGCGAGTTTACCTGGGAAATTCAGGAGCATATTAGGGGCTTTATCTGCCTCCAAGGCAATGGGGAGCGGGGTGTTGTTGAGGCGGCCTTCATACTCTTCGATGAGATCGCTGATGCGCTCTTCCAATGCGTCACGGTGGCCTTCGCCGGAATAGATCTCCACCGGGCGGCCTTCTGGAGAAATCAGCACGAAAGTAGGCCAGGCGCGAGCGCCAAAGCTTTGCCACACTTGAAAAGCGGCATCATTGACGACGGGATGCTCAACGCCGTAGCGCAGCATGGCGGCGCGAATGTTTTCACGATCGCGTTCATTGGCGAATTTGGCAGAATGCACGCCGATAACGGTGAGGTCATGGCCGAATTTTTCTTCTAAATACTGCAGATCCGGGATGACGTGGATGCAATTGATGCAGCAAAACGTCCAGAAATCGAGCAGGATTATGCGGCCCTTGAGATCGTCTGCTGTTAGCGGACGGCTGGTGTTCAGCCAATCGTCTACTTGGGTGATGGATCGATGCATATAGGTCTCTTTCCATTTTGGTTTGGAAGGTTTTTCTTTTGACTTTCCAGAAGAGTAAGCGGCAGGCTTCACATCATCCTCGGCAATACCTACCCAGTCACTTACTCTTTCAATGGCCTGGTATACATATGTATCTTGCCATAGCGTTTTGAGGCGCCCTGAAAGCTCATAAAATGGTATAACCCCCGTGACAAACAAAAGAAGAAGGGCAAGGATGTAGTAAATAATAAATCTGGAGAAGAAAAGTCGCAACATAGCACTAAGTCGGTTTTTGCTGGTCTACATTGATGACTGCGGTGCGGGCGATGAGGTCATGCCAGCCCTGGCGTTTTTTATTGTAATATACCCATAAAAAGCCAATGCCGAGAAAGAGAACACTTGGGATATAGCCAAAAAAGCGCAGAAGGAGTTGGGCGTTTGAGGCTGGGCCGAGTGTTTTTATATCCACAATGCGCATTTTTAATAGCATTTTGCCGGGCGTTGCTGCGCGATATTTCCAAAAAAGAAAAATAACCGCCGCACCGAGGATGGTTTGAAGAATGGCCTCATTGGTGCGTTGTTGTACAAATGCCTGGCCTTCAGGGGAGGTTTCAAAGAATACACTTAGCTGGTTTGTCATTTGATCAAGGGTGATGGCGCCTGCCGCGAGCTGCTGGTTTAGATCTTGTAGAAGAAAAATAAGGGATTGCGGTGGCTCGGCAGTCATTAAGGAAAAGAGCGGCAAAAAGATAATAGAGCTTAACATAACGTCGATGATCGTGGCGAAGATGCGTTTATAAAAACTGGCATAGTTAGGCTCGCTGAGTGCTTGCGCGTTTTTCATATCTTTTTCTTCGTTGTTTTTAGGCATAGAGTTACCTTTCTTCTAATATGTGAAGGAGGTTGGGTGCGTGGGCGTAGAGTGGTGCTGAGCCAGAAAGGCGCGGGAGCAGCGTGATGGGCTCTGGCGCAAACTGGGCAAGCGTGGCCTTGGTTTCTTCTATAGGCACAGGGTCTTTCTCCGAGGCACTGATGATGATGTGCTGTATGGTGATACCGGCTGCACGCAGCACAGACAAGGTGGTTAAGGTATGGCTTAATGTGCCCAGATAGCTGCCAGTGACGAGGATGGTGGGGATGGCTAGGGCCTGTAGCCAATCAAGCACGGTGTGTTGGCTGGTCAGTGGAACCATAGCGCCCCCTACCCCTTCGATAAGCTGGGTGGCAGAAGTATCTTGCGGTGCGCAGAAGGCGGTGAGACGCTCAAAGTCGATCTCTGCGCCCTCATGCGCGGCAGCCATATTGGGTGAGATGGGCTCCGAAAAGCGGTAAAGATTGGTGTGGGCGA
>JANQQO010000282.1 GCA_028289305.1 Rickettsiales bacterium
GCTGAGGCGTGGCAGGCGCGCTAGCGTAAGCCCCAGCCCATCAACCACATCCAATAAATGCCGCACCGCCTCCCCGGGCGTATAGCCTGGCGCAAAAACCAATTTCTGCGGGAAAATATCCTGCCCGTGGAGCGCCCGTAAAATATCCTGCAACGCATCCACGGAACCCAGCACCGGCACACCGCGTATCTCCCGCTCATGCTTGCTTTTATCATCGTCCAAAATCCCCACCACCGTATACGCACTGTTTTTATTGCCCGTTGCTTCGCGTAAGAAAAGTTCCGTATGATCATTCACACCGACCAACAACACCAATATGGTGTTGTCTGTATGTGCGGTGGTCAGAAAATTAACCGAGAGGGTTTTTTCCCGCCACATACGGTAAGCAAAGCGCATGCCGCCCAGCAGCATAATCAGCACGCACCAATTGATACCAATCACCGAGCGCGGAAATCCTTCCAGGCGATTGATCATAAACATAAACGGCAAAAAGATGAGGATACTTACCGTCACTGCCTTAATCACCGTTAGCAAATCCTGCGTGGAGGTATAGCGCCACACCGTACGATGCAGGCGGAATGTATAAAATACCACCGCACAAATCGCTGAGAATAAAATCACTCCAGTCAGCGCATAGGGTTGCGCCTGCTCAATATTTTCGCCCAGTCGCAAATATAGCGACAGCAGAAAGCTCACCGCCGCCACGCTCGTATCCAGCCCTATAGCAATATGCGTCTTACGTAGCACCCGCTTTCCCCTCTTCTCGTGGCGTTAAATATAACAGAAAGCCTACCACTAAAATCACGCTTATGCCTAGTGCTACCCAGGCCAGCATAAAACTCTCGCGTGATAACAGCGCCAATGCCACTAACCCACCATTCACCAAAGCAATGCGCCGCACTACCGTAGCATGACTCTTCCCTGCACGCACTGCGCGTTGATAGAAATGTGTCGAATGCGCCTGCCAGAATTTTTCACCTCTAACAATACGCCGCAGCAAGGTCACCCCACTATCCGCCAAGTAATACGCCGGCAGAATCAGTGCGGCGGCAAAATAATCCACATGCGCCAGCTGCAGCAGCAAAAATCCGACGACAAACCCCAAGGTTACACTCCCGACATCGCCTAAGAAAATGCGTGCTTTATGCCAATTCCATGGTAAAAAACCAAACACCGCTGCAGCCACCACCAGGCTTAGCTCTGAGCCAACGATAAAACCCACCCCAGCGCAGATACACAGCGTTTCCACTGCCGTAATCCCATCAATCCCATCCATGAAATTATACAGATTGATAAACCACAGCCATAAAAGCCCTACTAATAGCTTATCCAGCCATAGTGGTAATAACTCACTGATAATCGCTCCGCTAAACAGGGTAGGGGAGGCAATACACAGTGCCACCACACCCATCTGCACTACCAAGCGCAGCCAGGCGGGTAAAGAGCGTACATCATCTAAGAACGATACCGTAGCCAGCAGGAATATGCCCGCCATCACCTGCCACGGCGCAGCTATATAGGCGCCTCCTGCTAATAAGGTAGCGACAATCGCTAACCCGCCACCACGCGCCACGATGCGTGCGTGATTGCTCCGCGCATTGGGCTTATCCACCACGCCATAATGCAACAGCGCCTTACGCACTACACCCGTGCCAGCAAATGCAGCAAGTGTGCATACAAAGAAAATCAAGGCATTCGGCAACCAGTCCATGGCGCTATGCTATAGCCCATCCTGCTGTAATTGCAATAAGATAAAGGGCAGCAAGGGGGGACTTGCTGCCCTTTAACGGGGAAAGAAGAAAGGGGAAAAGATTAAATTCGTGTTAGCTCTTCAAGCAACTCATCCGTGGTGGTAATCACCTGCGTCGCTGCCTGATAGGCCCGCTGTGCGATAATGATTTCCGTCAGCTGGTCGGCCAATTCCACATTAGCCCCTTCCAGTGCACCGGAGACAACCTCACCCACAGCAGCAGCACCCACTTCGTTCAAGGTAAATTCACCCGAAGCATCGCTCTGTGAGAATACGTTTCCTGAATTTACATTCAATCCATTCGGGTTCGGGAACGACGTGAGTGGTATTTTAAACAGATCGCGTGATTCTCCACTAGTAAACGAGGCAGTCACGATACCTTCCCGTGTGATCTCAAAACTATCTAACTGACCAGAGGGTACTCCGTTCTGATCTCCAAATGCGACAGTAAACGGCCCAGAAAATTGGCTTAACCCATCCGTAGTACCAATAGTACCAAGGTTTGTTGTAATAGAAGAAGGAGAGGCACCATTCGTCCAGTTAATAGTCTGTGCGCCATTAAGACCCGTGCTTACATTTGTCAACTGGCCATCACCATCGAACGTTACTGTACCAAAAGCAATAATGCCATTTTGGTTTGTTGTAGTAATTTCCGAGGGATTCAGGGTAAACATCTCTACCAGCCAGGTGTTGTTCGCCGCTTTTGCAAAACTTAACCTCACGTCATGTCTAACACCCAAGGAATCAAATATAGGTATATCCCTACTGAAAGCTGCGTTAATCACTCCTGAAGCCAGGTTTTTATCCAGCACTGTGGGCTCATACACGGCCGCAATCGTAGTAGTGGAAAGGTTAAACTCGTCTAACAATTCCGTGCCACCACCACCGGTCGTATCAGTAAAGCCAATGGTCACCAGTGGATCATCCAAATTAATCGCTAGCCGTGCATCAGTTGCTGGGCTAGTAATCGTCGCATTAAGTCCGCTTGTTGCATTTACCAGCGTGGCTAACCCATCCATGGTGTTAAATCGGTTTGCAGCAGCAGCAACGTTAGACAGATTCAAGTTACCAGCAGCAATAAAGTTCGTACCACCGCCACCAGTATTTGCAAAAGCCAACGATTGGGTGGCATCATCGGCAGAAATATAGAGCCGTGTCTCACCATTTTGCAGCGTTGCCACGCGTGCATTCAGTTCCGCCACCGTGTTAATTGCATCTGCGAGTGTTTGTAGCGTGTTAAAGTCGGTTGCTGCAACAGGGGGGTTTTGGAATGTAAAAGTGTGCACCGTACCACTGCCTGCCTGAATACTTAGCCCATCACCGGCTGTGGCACCAGTAAACACACCAGTTGCTGTGGTCGCACCTAAAATAGTGCCAGCAATGTCATTACTGTCTTCAAATCCACCAAAAGTGAAGTTGGTAGCCGTAGTACCTGCCTGAGTCACCGTTAATACGTCATTTTCCCGCAGATCCGTACCGGCACCACCAGGTGTTGGTGTAATGATGGTAGCAGAACCAATAGCATTATTGGGCGAAGCTGCGGGAAAGAAAACGGTGTCACCTGCGCCGGTAAGGGCAGCTTGTGATGCATCTAAGTTGATCCCCCAGTCAATTTGAGTCGTTGCACTCGCTTCTGCAGCAACGCCAGCAACGTTTACATCCACTAAACTCTCTAGCAGCTGGCTAGAGGTAGTATTAGTATTGCCCGCTGCGCCAGGGAGGCGGCCATTATTATCTAGCGGCCAGCCTTGTAACTTAAAGCCAGAAGGATTCACCAAATCTCCGTCATTATTAACCCGAAAACTTCCGGCACGTGTATAGGAGATCACGTTTGAAATATCTTTCACCACGAAAAAGCCTTGCCCAGAAATAGCAAGGTCCGTACCTACGCCCGTACTTTGGATCAGGCCTTGCTCTTCCACTTCTTGGCGTTCTGAGGCCAACACACCGCCAGGGCTGCTACCACTCACCAACGAAGAAAAGCTCACATTGCTCGCTTTATACCCCACCGTGTTGAGGTTTGCGATATTGTTTGAGATCGAACTGATTTGCGCACCGTTCGAGTTCAAACCTGTCACTGCTGTAAACAGTCCACTTTGTAGATTACCAACCATAATAACCTCCTTTTGGTTGTGTTGTTCTCACAATAAATATGCGCGAGATCGCGCGGTTATATCTCACCGTCATCCAGAGTTCCGGAAGGGTCTTGCCCTGGTGGAGCGGGTAAATTATCAGAATCATCGCCCGTGCCACCGGTGTTTACTGCGCCACCATTGGTGTCGCCGCCACCACCATTGCTACCCGTGCCGCCACCACTGCCGTCACCATCGCTACCATCGCCATCTCCAGAACCTTCTTCTCCAGTACCAAAGATGATGGTTTTAGACACCGTATTACTTGCGTTATTGCCATCGCTCACCGTGATAGAAATTGTGCGATCACTGGTATCAGGCTCATCACTCGTGTTTTCATAGGTAATTGAGCGCAGCGCTTCGGCGTATTGCGCTAGTGTTGCCAGGCCTGAAAGCACCAGCACGCCATTATCCAATGATTCTACCGTAATACCTTCAGGCAGATTGCCCACTTCTAGCACCTCATCTTCACCATTCTTAATGTTATCGATCGTCACAATCGCACGGGTGAGGATGCTGCCATCGTCATCAATAATGCTCAAATCACTATCAATCGATACAGGCCCTTCTTCTGGGTTATACGTCACAGACCCACTAAACCCTGTGATCACTGGCGCATCGGTTACCACCGGTTCAGGTTTAGGTTCAGAAACAAAGAAGATTTCGGTGAGTGGCACTTCTAGCTGATCATCAACAAAGATAGTGATCAGGTCATCATTGCCGAGGTTCACGCCCGTCACCGTTCCTTCATAGAACGTATCCACCGGCTCGAAGAACTCGCTGCCAGTATATTTTGCCTTCACCTCAACGCTATAGAGGCCTGCAGGAAGTAGGTTGCCAGCAGAATCACGACGATCCCACTCCACATTATGGCGGCCCGGTGCCAGCTGACCGTCACCTGTAAACACAATGCGCCCTTCGCCATTACGTATCGTAATTCTTGTTTCTTCAGAAGCTCGCTGATTGATGTAGGCGAATTCAGCGTTGCCCTGCTCTCTTAGGGCAATAGCGTCAGCTTTAATCTCAACTTCTTTGCCAGCAAAATTCACCGCATTACCAATCTGGTTGGATACTTGCAGGTCAATCAACGCCTTCAGATTATTATTGGTCTGAATCGATTGCTCTACTTCTGAGAAAGAAACAATCTGCTGCGTGAATTCATTCGCATCCAGCGGTGAAGTGGGATCCTGATTCTCCAGCTGCGTCGTCAGCAGCTGCAAGAAATCATCAAAATCCTGCGCCAGCTGGGTAAGAGATCCACCGCTGTTAAAATTACTATCTGCAAATCCTGAAATATTATTTACCATGCTCTACCCCCTTACACGCGTATGTCTAAGCCGCTATCCGACACATACGCCGTGTATTCTTTCACGATTTCTTGTGATGTGGCATCACCAGCATCTTGGCCGTCTGCCACTAGATTATTGAAGGATTTCTGCCCTTCTCCGCCAGAAGCCTGCTGTTGCTCGCCACGCAGGCTAAAGTTCAAATTGCCCGAATCGGTCTTAATACCCGCATCATTCAGCGCGCGCTCCAGCGTGCGTGCATCGCGTTGCAGTAAATCCAACGTCTCCTGGCGATCCACCGCAATGCTCACTGCGGTGTTTTGCCCCACATTCTGCTGCGGCATATCAATCTTGATATCTACCTGCCCCAGCTCAGCGGGATGGAGTTGAATGCGAATATGCCCTTGACCCAAATTGACCATTTGAGTCACACGGACAGAAATTTGTTCAGCTGCAGTTGGTTGTAAAGGAAGGGAATGGGAATTGGGAACAGGATTTTTGGACGCAACTGCAGCCTTCGGAGATGTGTCCACAATACCTAAGGCAGTATTATGGGTGACAGGGCCTTCTGAACTAGCCAAAGCGGGAGCTGCGTTCTGTGTGAAGATACCTGCTACACCTCCTTCCGGAACCGCGTTCCCAGCGGTATTTGGTGTAATGGCGCTACCAGCGCCTTCATATGCTTGTATAGAGCGCAACAAGCTGTTTTTTGTTAGATTTTGAGGATCTATGGGTTTGTTCTGTGCTGTTTCCTTCAGCTCCGTTTGCGCTTGTCCTTTTTTCAAGGCTTCCATCTTGCGCAAATATTCTTCACGTAGGCTCAGCTGTTCTACAGGTTTAGCAAATCGACGTGTAAATGCTTCCGGCACCGCCCCGTTAGGCGTGTTATCTGCTGTCAGCAAACTTTCCGCGCCATCAGATGCCGCCGTATTATGCGTGCCAGCATTCTGTGCCGCTTGTGCTAAGCCATTCTGCGCACCACTATTAGCAGCAGCACCACCATTTTGCTGATTATTGATATGCGCCAGATATTTCGCGAGCTCAGTATAACTCGTTGGAGGATTTGCAAATGCGCCTGATTGCGGCGTGCTGCCTGTCTTACTTGCCTTAGTGAGCGCCCCAGCTGTTTGCTGACTAGCGTTCTGCGCACCCTGTTGGGCAATAGCCAATACATCCTGCAGTAATGGAGATATTCCTACATGCCCAGTTTCGCCGGAAGCAGCATCACCCTGTGTACTACCTGCAGTAATAGAGTTTAGTGAAGTAAGAAGCGCTTCTGCATCTGTAATTCCGGCATCACCTGCACCCTGTGCCTGTTGTAACGCTCCTAAGAAGAAGGCGCTATTGCCTTGCCCCAGCAGATTAGTCTGCGTAGCTGCACCAGCTTTGGGAGAAAACAGGCCACCCTGCGTTCCGGCGCCGGTCAGTCCGCCTGTCTGCGAAAGCAATAATGACACAAGTGGGTTCATAACACGTCACTAATTCGTTACTACAAGTAGCCATAGCTACACTACATCACCCCCTTACCCAGCAGGATGCGTGCCAACTGAGCCGAATGGCATTAATCATCTGATAATTAAGAATTAGTTATGGTGGTGGTGAGAAATGGCAAGGAGGAAAACCCTGCCTAAATCGGCAGTATCTTCCAAAAGGCTAGGCAATATTTGCCTGTTTTGGTCGTTAGAATGGGGTAGGGGGTGCGTCGGATAACTAGCGTATTACGTCGCGGCTTTTTTTGTACCCGCTTTCAGCGTCAACGCGTCTTTACCAGCACCTACTTGCAAGCTATTTCCTTCTGTCACCCGGCCTTCTAGCAGCATCGTTGCGATTTTATCCTGCAATTCTTTTTGGATCACGCGTTTCAGCGGTCGCGCGCCATATACCGGGTCATACCCCACTTCCGCCAGCCACTCTACCGCAGCTTTATTGATGGTGAGCGCAATCTTGCGGTGCTCAAGCCGCTTCTCCAGCAGCGCCAGCTGAATGCGCACAATATCTGCCATATTGCTCCGCTGCAGGCGATTGAACAGCACAATCTCATCCAGCCGGTTTAAAAACTCGGGCCGGAACGCTGCGCGCACAATCTCCATAACAGGTTCCCGTGCACTTTCGCTTTCTTTATCCTCCGGCAATTCTGCCAATACTTCCGAACCCAGGTTAGACGTCAGAATAATCACCGTATTGGTAAAATCGACCGTGCGTCCTTGGCTATCCGTCAATCGCCCATCGTCCAACACCTGCAGCAACACATTAAACACATCACGATGTGCTTTCTCCACCTCATCGAACAGAATCACCTGATAAGGCCGCCGCCGTACTGCTTCGGTGAGCGTACCACCTTCTTCATATCCCACATAGCCCGGTGGCGCGCCAATCAGTCGCGCTACCGCATGCTTCTCCATATATTCCGACATATCAATGCGCAGCAATGCCCGCTCATCATCAAACATAAATAATGCCAATGCCTTACACAGCTCCGTTTTCCCTACTCCCGTTGGCCCTAAGAATAGGAACGAGGCAAGCGGCCGACTTTCCTCTTGTAAGCCTGCCCGCGCACGGCGCAGCGCATTGCTCACTGCGGTTAAGGCAGGCTCTTGTCCTACCACTTTCTCACGCAGCTTTTCTTCCATTTTTAACAGCTTCTCTTGCTCGCCGGAGAGCATTTTTTCTACCGCTACCCCGGTCCAGCGCGCGACAACCGCGGCAATATCATCTTCCGTTACTGCCTCATTCACCAGCCCGCTCTTTTCTTCTAGCTTCTCTGCCTCAGCGAGCTCTTTTTCTAATGAAGGGATAACGCCGTAAGTCAGCTCACCCGCCCGTGCTAGATTCCCATCGCGCTGCGCAATCTCAAGCTCCTTGCGTGCCTCTTCCAGCGCTTCTTTCAGCTTTTGTGCACTTGCCATTTTCTCTTTTTCTTCCTGCCAGGCAGCGTTCAGCTTTTCAGATTGCTTCTCCAGCTTGTCTAACTCCCCGCTAAGCTTCTCCAGGCGCTCTTGCGATGCCTTATCCTTCTCTTTTTTTAGCGCCTCCCGCTCGATTTTCAGCTGAATGATCTTCCGATCCAGCTCGTCAATTTCCTCCGGTTTACTATCCACCTCCATGCGCAATCGGCTGGCCGCCTCATCCACCAAATCAATCGCTTTATCCGGCAAAAAGCGGTCAGAAATATAGCGATTGGAAAGCGTGGCGGCGGCAACCAGGGCGTTATCCACAATCTGCACCCCATGGTGCACTTCATATTTTTCCTTTAACCCCCGCAGAATAGAAATCGTATCTTCCACTGAAGGTTCTGCCGTATACACCGCCTGGAAACGCCGTGCCAGTGCCGCATCTTTCTCAATATGTTTGCGATATTCATCCAGCGTCGTCGCCCCAATGCAATGCAGCTCCCCACGCGCCAGTGCTGGTTTCAGCAAGTTTGATGCATCCATCGCGCCTTCGCTTGCTCCAGCACCCACCAACGTGTGCAGCTCATCGATAAACAGCACAATCTCACCTTCCGCGGCGGTAATCTCTGCCAACACCGCCTTCAAGCGTTCTTCAAATTCACCCCGAAATTTCGCTCCCGCAATCAGTGCCCCTAAATCGAGCAGCATCAGCCGCTTGCGCTTTAAATTCTCTGGCACATCCCCAGAGATAATGCGCTGCGCCAAGCCTTCTACAATCGCGGTTTTCCCCACACCCGGCTCACCAATCAATACGGGATTATTCTTCGTGCGCCGTGACAGCACCTGTATCGTCCGCCGTATCTCTTCCTCACGCCCAATCACCGGGTCTAGCGCGCCACTTCGTGCCCGCTCGGTTAAATCCGTGGCGTATTTCTCCAGCGCCTCAAAACTCTCCTCCGCTGAGGCAGAATCCGCCTTCCGGCCTTTGCGCATATCCTGAATGGCTGCTTCCAGCGCCTCTGCGGCCACCCCCGCCTCATTTAAAATCTGCGCAGACGGCGTGCCGGCCACCAATACCAGTGCCTGCAACACGCGCTCTGCTGTGGTAAAGCGGTCATTATTACTGCTTGCGAGCTCTGCCGCCTTGGCGAATAGCTTCGCCGTTGCCGCATCCAGATAAATCTGCGTACCACCAGAAGACGTCACTGCCGGCAAGCTGTCCAGCGCCGCGTCTACCTCTTTCTTCACGGCTTTCGGCTGCGCCCCACAGGCCACGAGCAATTTATGCATGATATTCGCGCTTCCGCGCTCTGCATCCAGCATTGCCTTAAAAATATGCTCAGGCGTGAGCTGCTGATGCTCCTTTTGTAATGCCAGTGCTTGTGCAGACTGAATCACGTCCTGCATATGCTGTGTAAACTTATCTAGATTCATTTTCCCTCGTCCGTAGTAGAATTATACAACGCTTCTCTATATATAAGTGAGAAAATGGGTTTATCAACGGCAAGAAGATGATGCGCATAATTACCACTGCCCTGCTAGTAATAACGCTGTTTTTTAGCGCATTACCAACACTCGCCCACGCGCAGCAGCCCAGTGTAGAACAAACGCTCACCGACACGTGCGAGACGGCGCGGCGCTATAAAGTCTATTGGCTTGGCCTGCATATCGGGGATTTATTTATAGAGATCGCACGCCAGGCTAACGGATTTTACCAGGTCACAGCGCTTATTCGTAGTTATGGCCTAGCACAGCTCGTCAGCAACTATTCCAGTGATACAATAAGCCTGGCAGAATATAAAATCAGCGATGAAGGAACGTTTCAGCCAGTAGGGTTCCAAACATCCTTCCAGTTTCGTAAAAAACACCGCGATATCACCATCACCTATGCGCCAGATGGCGCGGTAGCCGGAGAAAATAACCAGCCGCCGGAAAATCGGCTTAAACGCCCCGCCGTTCCGCCTGAGCTCCAAAAAGGCGCGTATGACCCGCTTACCCTGGGCCTCATCGCTCGTCAGAAGGTGGCGCATCTCTATGATCCTAAAAAAACGCCCCAAACCTTTACTCTGCCGATGTATGATGGTCGCCGCCGCTCCGACCTCACCTTCACCATTCACGGCCTCATAGAAGAGGGATATATTCATGTCAGCTTTGACCGCACGCCCATTGCGGGTTTTACCAATAACGAGCTAAAAGCGATCAAAAAGCGCGATCCCACCATTCATATGTATCTAAGCCAGGAGGATTACTGGCCGGTGGTTGCCAAAGGAGAGTCTCCGCTCGGCACTGCGTATGGGAAGTTAAATAAAATCTGCGTTAATATAGAAGCCTGTATGTAGGGCTATTTCGCCACGGCTACCATTGCTGGGCGCAGCAAGCGATCCTTGATGATATAGCCCGCTTGCAATACATCCACCACCGTGCCGGTGTCTTCACCCGTATTCTCCACATGCGCTACTGCCTGGTGGTAATTATGATCAAATGGCTCGCCCAGCGGGTTAATGCGGGTGATACCGTGTTTTTCGAACACTTTCAGCAGCTCATTTTTCGTCAGCTTAATGCCTTCATGAATATTCTTATACACCTCGTTGGTTTCTTCTCCATGCAGCGGCACATTCTCTTCCGCCCGCCGCAAATTTTCTAACACACTAATCAGATCCTCCGCAAAGCGTGCAATCGCATATTTGCGCGCATCTTCTTTTTCGCGCTCCGCACGTTTGCGCATATTTTCCACCTCTGCCATCGCCCGGAGTACCTGGTCGCGCAGCGTGTCTTCATCCTCTTCTACAGCGCCGGCTTCGGGCTCTTCCTCGGGTACATCCTGTATTTCCGCTGAGGTTTCTGTCGCCTCCAACGCCTCTTCTTCATCGCCTTCTTCCCACTCCACATCCGGCGCATCGCCTTTCTTCTGACGCTGCTTCTCTTCCTCACGTTCTTTATTGATCTGCACTTTCATTTCTTTTAGCGGCTGCTCAATATTTTCTTCAATTTCCTTATCGCTCGGAAACGCTTTCTTATCCTTGCCTTTTTCACTTTTCGGCATAATCACACCTCTACATCATCAGTCAGTAAAAAACGTGCCACTCAATATTTATAGTCATTTCAATTAAGCATTTATGCGCCAGCGAAAATGCCTACTTGCGAGAACCGGAACGGATCGTAGGATAACTACTTGAGTACCGGAAGCGCAGCAAGTAAGTATTTGCAGCAAGCAGAAATGTTTAAGTGGAGTGACTATAATTTACTTGCCTTTGTTTTCAATAGTGGTTTGTATAGGTTTTTTATCGCGATGATAATAAAAAATTACACTATATGACAACTCGCCCATCAAAAAGAGCTGCAGACCAGATGCGTCAGATCGTCTTTGAGCCCGGTGTATCCGAGCAAGCCGAGGGGTCGTGCCTGGTCCATTTTGGCAAAACCCGTGTGTTATGCACCGCCTCGGTAGATGAATCCGTGCCGCCTTTCATTCGTGGCACCGGCCAAGGCTGGGTCACTGCTGAATATGGCATGTTGCCGCGTTCTACCCACACGCGTATGTCACGCGAAGCCGCACGCGGCAAGCAATCTGGTCGCACGCAGGAAATCCAGCGTCTGATAGGCCGTTCGCTCCGCGCTGTCACCAATCGCCGGGCACTTGGGGAGCGGCAAATCACGATCGATTGCGATGTTATCAACGCGGATGGCGGTACGCGCACCGCAGCCATCACCGGGGGTTATATCGCCTTGCACCTCGCCTGCAAAGGCTTACAGGAAAATCACCTCATCGCCAAATGGCCACTTACCGACACACTCGCTGCAGTATCTTGCGGTTTATACAGAGGTGCCGCCGTTTTAGACCTCGATTACGATGAAGACAGCGCCGCGGAAGCCGATGCCAATTTTGTCCTCACCGGCAGTGGCAACATCGTCGAAGTTCAAGGAACCGCCGAGGATGAGCCATTCAGCAAGGAGCAATTGCTAGAGTTGCTTACGCTCGCACATGCTGGCATAATGCAGCTAACCGAAAAGCAAAAGGAAATACTGGAGGCCGCTTAAGTGCCACGCGCATTCACAGAATCCAACCTGGTGATCGCCAGCCATAACGAAGGCAAAATCAGCGAAATCACAGAGCTGTTAAAGCCGTATAACATTGCGGTGGAAGGGGGCACGGCGTGCAATCTCTCAGAGCCAGAGGAAAATGGCGATACGTTTGAAGCGAATGCGCTCATCAAAGCCCGCTTTTTTGCTGAAAACACCGGCAAGCCCTCGCTGGCAGATGATTCAGGCCTGGTGATTCCCGTGCTCGGTGGCGCTCCAGGAATCTATTCTGCGCGCTGGGCCGGGCCAGAGAAAGACTTCACCGCCGCCATGCAAAAGGTGGAATCGGCCTTACTTGAAAGTATGACCGTCGCTGATGGGTATGAAGCGCATTTCGTCTGCGTCCTCGCCCTCTGCTGGCCAGATGGGCATACCGAAACCTTTGAAGGCAAAGTGTTTGGCAATCTCACCTTCCCACCGCGTGGGGATAAAGGCTTTGGCTATGACCCTATTTTTATTCCACAAGGCCATCAGCTAACCTTTGCCGAGATAGAGCCCGCAAAGAAACACACGATCAGCCATCGCGCGCAGGCTTTCCGTAAGCTCATTGATGCATGTTTTGCTGCGGAAGAGCGCACCAGCGCTGCGTCTTAGCACCTCCTAAGAATCAGTCGAATCCTTGCGGCGCGCGATCAATCACGCGGAAGCGGCCTTTTCTCACCTCTAAAATGGCCAGCGCCCGCTCTGGCAAGCCATCCCAAGTGAAGCGAAACGCGCCATTCACGCCAGAAAAACCGCGCTCATTACGAATCGCTGATTTGCTGAAATCCGGCCCGCCCGATGCGCCGGCCAATAATGCCGCCAGCGCTACGCCATCATAAGAGAGGCTTGCAATCCGCACCGGCTGGTAGCCAAATGTCTTTGAGAAATGTTTTTCAAACAACTCCCGTGGGCGCGGCGGTGAGCTAGCAAACCACGATCCTTCCAGGCGCGATTCATTCGCCACCACCGGGTCATCCCACTGTCCGCTGCCTAAAAAGCGAAACCGTTCGCTATCTACATTATGCCGCACAATACGTGCCGTAATCGTCAGCAGGTTCCGCCCGCCTTCCGGCAATAGCAGCGCCTCATACTTCCCCTCTTTCAATGTGCTATCACGCTCATCCAGCTCGGTAATTTCGCGTATACTCTCTGAGAGCGCCGCATCCATCGCACGATACGATTCCACATGTTTGGGCGATAGGCGCTCTGAGCGCAGCGTGTTCCTCAGTTCGCCCAGCACCACATCACCAAAGGTATCTTTCGGTACGAGCGCAGAAAAATCCCGTATACCCTGCGATAGTGCAAACTTCGTAACGCGCCGTATTTGCTGTTCTGGCATAAACCCAAGCAAAAACACCCCACGCTTTGAGAGCTTTTTATTATTCGAGAAGGAAATCACATTCACCCCATGCTTTAGCGCCACGGGAGCTGCCGCCTCTGTTGTTTCGCTAAATAACGGCCCTAGAATCAGCTTCACATCATGCTCCAGCGCCTCATAAGTCGCATTCTTGGCGCCTTTGGGTGTGCCTTTCGTATCAAACGGCAGAATGATCAAATTTGGATTGCCAATATCAAACAGCGCCAACTCCGCTGCATCACTCATCGCCCGTCCCAAAGAGGCAGAAGAACCAGTCAGCGGCACTAACAGCCCTACCTTAATCTTTTCATCTTTTTTCCGCGTGCGCGTGGTCGGCGGCGTAACTTGTGTTTTTTGTTCTATATGCTCCCGCACCACGGGATTAATCTCTGGAATCTGCGCCAGCTCTGGGATTGGCGTTTCCACCGGCCTATCATCTGGCCCGGTACACGCCGTCACAACGCATAGCAATAAGCCGCAAAAAAACAGCCGTATCGCGCGTATGGTGCTTAAATAACTAGACATCACTGCAGTCGGAGGTAGCATTACAACCATGCAGGATATTACTGGAATGCTTCCGACAAGTAAACCCAAGCCTGGGTTATATATTGTCTCTACACCCATAGGCAATTTGGGCGATATCACCCTGCGTGCCCTGCAGATAGTGCAGGCGGCAGATAGTGTTTTCTGCGAGGACACGCGCGTGACCCAGAAATTATTCAAGCATTATGGCATTAGCAACACACTCCGCCCGTATAACGATCATAATGCCGCCAAGGTGCTGCCCAGCATCCTCCGCGCGCTGGAGGAAGAAAAAACCATCGCGCTCGTCTCAGATGCTGGTACGCCGCTTATTTCTGATCCTGGTTATAAGCTCCTCACTGCGGCGCAGCAAAAAAACATCTATACCACGATCATTCCCGGCGCCTCCTCGGTGATTGCTGCGCTCAGCCTCTCTGGGTTGCCGACCGATCGCTTCATGTTCTTGGGGTTTCTGCCCCCACGCACCGGTGCCCGCCGCACCGCGCTAGAAGAGGCCCATGCCACATCAGCCACACTGATCTTTTTTGAAACCGCGCGCCGCCTTCGCGCCTGTTTAGAAGACATACAACAGGTTATGGGCGACACCCGCTCCGTAGTGATTGCCCGCGAGCTTACCAAGCTCCATGAAGAAATCATCACCGGCACCGCACAGGAGCTGCTTGCCCGCTTTGATACCATCACCACCAAAGGTGAAATAGTTCTCCTGCTAGGTCCGCCCAAAAAGCAAGCGGCTTCCCAAGAAACGCTCGATGCTGCACTAAAAAATGCCTTGAAAACCCTGTCGGTCAAGGATGCCTCGGCACATATTGCTAAAGAGTATGATATTCCCAAAAAGCAAGCCTATGCCCGTGCGTTGGAATTAAAAAATGCCTAACACAAAGAAACGCCGGGCCGCGAACACCTATGGCCACTGGGCGGAGTGGGCCACCGCACTCTTCCTACGCCTAAAAGGGTACACCATCCTCACTCGTCGCTTCAAATGCCCGGTGGGAGAAATCGACATCATCGCCGTGCGCGGCAACACGCTTGCCATGGTCGAAGTCAAGGCGCGTAAGAACCCTGACACGTTCGAGCTCATTTCTCCGCGGCAGCAACAGCGTATTTCCCGTGCCGCTGCGTTATTTATTGCAAAAAAGCCAGAATTTGCTACCTTTTCTATCAGATTTGATGCGGTGATAGTGCTCCCCTGGTCTTTACCCCGCCATATCACCAATGCCTGGCAATAGAGAACGCACAATTAAGGAGAATATTCATGCGAACACGTAGTTTTGCACGCCCTTGCACGAAAGTCATCGTGCTCACCCTCACCATGCTTATACTATCCGCCTGCCAAGGAGCCTTATTTGCGGGCATCCCCGTTGTGGGCCATAAAGTGGTGCAAGAACGTTCGATCGGCAATGCGGTGGATGACAACATCATCTTCGCGGAAGTGAAATCCAACTACGCACAGACCGACATTGATAACCTCTTCACCAATGTCTCGGTGGAAGTGCACGAGGGCAGGGTGCTGCTGACTGGCACGGTGAAAGACCCACAGCACCGTATTGATGCAGTGCGTCAAGCCTGGTTGGTTAAGGGCGTAAAAGAAGTGATCAACGAAATCCAGGTCACTGATAGAAGTAGCATCAAGGATTATGCGCAAGATATCTGGATCAGCACTCAGGTGCGTGGCAAATTCATCCTCAACAAGCATATCAGCTCCATCAACTACACCGCAGATACGGTAAACGGCATCGTCTACCTCATGGGTGTGGCGCAGGATGCGGAAGAGCTTGATACCGCCACCTATATCGCCGGCACCATACGCGGCGTGAAAAAAGTCATCAGTCATGTACGTTTGAAAGATGATCCACTGCGCAGCTAACCGGCTTACCAGAAAAAATCCTTGGTTTTCCACCGGTCTGTTGCTATAGCTGAGCCCACCAACAACGAGAGATAAGCACCTATGGCTGATATCATCGCAGTATACGCACGGGAGATTATCGATAGCCGTGGCAATCCCACGGTCGAAGTCGATGTTGAGCTCGCAGACGGCGCTTTAGGCCGTGCTGCCGTGCCTTCTGGTGCATCTACCGGCAGTGCTGAAGCATTAGAGCTCCGCGATGGTGATGAAAAACGCTTTCTTGGCAAAGGGGTATTAAAAGCCGTTGAAGCAGTGAATGAAGAAATCGCCAATGCCATCATCGGCATGGATGCATCGTGGCAAAAGGTGGTTGATACCGCCCTCATCCAGCTTGATGGTACGGAGAATAAAGCCCGCCTTGGCGCAAATGGCATTCTGGCAGTCTCACTCGCCACGGCAAAAGCGGCCGCCATGAGCGCGGGCATCCCGCTCTATAACTATATTGGTGGCATTAATGCGGTCACCATGCCAGTGCCGCTGATGAATATCATTAATGGTGGCGCCCATGCCAATAACGCGATCGACATCCAAGAATGTATGATTATGCCGCTTTCGGCCGACTCCATCACCCATGCCATTCGTATGGGTGCAGAGGTGTTTCATGCCCTAAAAGCCCATCTGCAGGAAAAGGGATTCAGCACCGCTGTTGGTGATGAGGGGGGCTTTGCTCCAGATATGAACAGCGTGAATGAAGCGCTCGATGCCATTTTGCACGCTATTGAAAAAGCCGGCTATACGCCTGGCGAGGATATCGCGCTTGCGCTAGATGCCGCCTCCACCGAGTTCTATAAAGATAAGAAATACCATCTCGAAGGGGAGGGCAAAACGCTTTCTGCGAGCGATCTCGTAGGCTATTACGAAGCGCTCGTCAAAAAATACCCCATCGTCTCTATCGAAGACGCGATGGCCGAAGACGACGAAGCTGGCTGGAAAGAGGTCACCAAGGTATTGGGAAGCACCGTGCAGCTGGTCGGCGACGATGTCTTCGTCACGAATCCCAAAACCATCGCGGCGGGCATTGAAAACAACATCGCCAATGCGGTGTTGATCAAGCCAAACCAGATCGGCACGCTCAGCGAAACCTTAGAGGCGATATACACCGCCGCCGCTGCCGGTTATCGTAATATCATCTCCCACCGTTCGGGCGAAACTGAAGACACCACCATCGCGCATATCGCGGTGGCTGTGAATGCGGGGCAGATCAAAACCGGCTCGCTCTCGCGCACCGACCGCTTAGCAAAATATAATGAATTACTCCGCATCGAAGAAACCTTGAGCGGTGCGGGTATTTATGCGGGCCGAGAATGCCTTGCAATTTAGTTGCTTGGGCATGTCGCTTGCAGTAACAGGTTAAATACGATATAGTACACCCATCACGTAGACAACAGCAACTCAGGTAGAGTGATGAAGATGCGTTTGCCACAGATATCAAAGCGCCATTGCCGCACGTTTTTAACGTCGGGTCTTCTTGCCTTTTCCCTGTTTTATTTCTCGTATCACGCGATCAGCGGCAATAACGGCATCCTCACCATGCTTAAGCTTACGCGCCAGGTAGAAACGGCCGAAGCCAAGCTCGATGCGATTGATATCGAGCGTCTGCAGCTAAAACACCGCGTACAGCTCATGTCTGGTACTATTGATCTGGATATGCTCGATGAGCAAAGCCGCCGCTTCTTAAGCTATGCCCGCAAAAAAGAATACCTCTACCTCATCCCACAAGCGGAAAAGGTGGAGTAACGCCTGCCGCCATCCCATCACAAAGAAAGCTTGCCTTTCCCGCCGCGTCGATTAACACTGCGACCAGAGTCTTATAGCGTGTGCGCCCTTAGCTCAGCTGGATAGAGCAACAGCCTTCTAAGCTGTGGGTCAGAGGTTCGAGTCCTCTAGGGCGCGCCATAGGATTACCGCCATTTGGCGATAATCCTATGGCGGTCTCATTGAGGCTTGAGCCTAGTTCGACAAAATGCGAATAGCATTTTGGACGGCGAATGTAATGAGCCGCCCCGTAGGGGTAAAAATCCCGCTAATAGGGATTTTTATCAGTCCTCTAGGGCGCACCATAGGATTACCGCCAAATGGCGGTAGGTCTCCATCACCCACACATAAAAAACCCCCGCTTTC
>JANQQO010000003.1 GCA_028289305.1 Rickettsiales bacterium
TCGTTATCGGAAGAATTTTTATCGTATTTTGAGGAATTGGAAGACCCACGCAGCGAAGGGCGCAATCTGCGTCATAAGCTGGAAGATATCTTTGCGATATCGATATTAGGCACGATCTGCGGGGCAGATAACTGGGTTGAAATCTGCGCGTTTGCGCAGAGCCGGGAGTCGTGGCTTCGTGAGTTTCTGGAGCTTCCAAACGGCATTCCCTCGCATGATACGCTTGGTCGCGTTTTTTCGCTGTTGGATGCATCAGCGTTTGAACGCTGCTTCAGCAAATGGGCACACAGCCTTCCATTGCTGATGGAAGATGCGTTGCAGAAAGAAATTATCGCCATTGATGGCAAAACCTCGCGCGGCTCGCACAACAAGCGCAAGGATCAATATCCGCTGCATATGGTGAGCGCATGGGCGGCAGAGCAAGGTCTGGTGCTGGGGCAGGTCAGCACGCAGCAGAAATCAAATGAGATCGAGGCCATCCCGCGCCTACTGAACATGATCGCCATTGAAAACAGCATCGTGACGATTGATGCGATGGGCTGTCAAAAGACCATTGCGACACAGATCAGAGAACAAAAAGCCGATTACATTCTGACACTCAAAGACAACCATCCCTCGTTGGCATGGATTGCACAATACGCCATGAAAACAGCGGAAAATAAGACCTTTGAAGGTACGCCTTACCTACGCCGGATTGAAAAGATAAAAGACCATGGACGCATCGAAAAACGGCGCTATACGCTGCTGTCATGCAATCAGCACCTGCTCTCAAGAGCCAAGTGGCCGGGACTGCAAAGCATCGGCATGGTTGAAGTGAAGCGCACCGTGGATTACCAAACCACCCACTCGGTCCGCTACTTCGTAACCTCACTCCAGTATCGCCAGATGAAAGATTTTATGCGCGGTGTACGAAAACATTGGGAGGTGGAAATTAACCTGCACTGGTCGCTCGATGTGAGCTTCGCTGATGACCTAAACCGCACCAGAACCGCTCACGCGCAGGAAAATCTCTCCATCATCAAACGCATCGCTCTCAACATGCTAAAAAAGGAGAAATCGGCCAAATGCGGCATCAAAGCTAAACGCAAAAAAGCGGGGTGGGATCAACAATATCTTAAAAAAATCATTGCTGGATAGGCCAAATGCAATTGCCATGAAGGAAACAGCGGGTTTATTAATCTTACGATCTATTACACCCACTCCCAGCATTCTATGTGCTGGGCATAAAAAAAGGCGCTTACGGTGCGCAATGAAACCGTCCTTTAATGGGTTTGAAGCCCTATTAATGACGATGCCACATTCGTTATTTACTGTCAACGGTAAAAATGTATGATGATGTTGCCTTTGGGTGTTCCAAAGGTATCTCGCCTTGTGCGGGATTGAAGCAGGAGCTTGGCTTTCTGCGTAGCCTGCTGGTAGGCGGGATGTGTTTAACTTCTTAAATGGAGGTAAATATGACCCTTGACCAGATAACCGGGCTATTGCGACTAGCCCGGTTGATCGTACGGTTGATTCAGGATGTCCTAAAACTTCTGA
>JANQQO010000019.1 GCA_028289305.1 Rickettsiales bacterium
TGCAGCGCTGCAAGTTCTCGCTCGCTGAATCCTCCCTCCGGCCCAATCACCACGCTCCACGGGCCCGCCTCTTTCCCACGCAACGCCCCGAGCGCCTCGGCAATCGGCTCCCCACCGCCTGATTCATCACAAAACATGATCCGCCGCGCACCATCCCATTCTGCCAGCACCTGCTCAAGCTTTTCAGCCTCTGTCACCTCCGGCACGCTACAGCGCTCGCTCTGCTCCGCTGCTTCTATCGCATTGGCACGCAGCCGCGCCTGGTTCACCCGCGTCACTACCGTACGTTCAGTAAACACCGGCACCAATCTGCTCACGCCAAGTTCCGTTGCCTTCTGCGCTAGAAAATCAATCCGCCCATGCTTAATCGGCGCGAATACCAGCCAGATATCTGGCTCCTCCGGCTGTGCGCACAATTGTTTAACCAGGCGCAAACTCGCTGTGCGCTTCTCAAGCGTAACAATTTCCGCCAGCCACTCCCCATTGCGCCCATTAAACACCGCCACATGCTCACCCACGCTCAAGCGCAGCACATGCTTTATATAATGATGTTGATCCCCCTCTACTGTTGCGATACTCTCTTCCGCACACGCCACCTCCAGGTATAATCGCGTTTTATACTGTTTTGCACTCATGCTCTAAACCTGATCATTATTCGTAATGCTCCGCCACCTCACACCCTATGCTCAGCTCATGCGTTTGCACCAGCCTACCGGTGTATGGCTCCTTCTTTGGCCTGCTTGGTGGAGTATAGGCATGGCCTCGGCCCATGCAATGCAAGAATGGCAGGCGCTGCTCCTCTTCGCCCTTGGCGCTATCGTTATGCGCAGTGCCGGCTGCGTCATCAACGACATTATCGACCGTAATATCGATGCACAGGTAGCACGCACCAAAACCCGCCCCATTGCGAGCGGCGCCGTCTCGGTAAAACAAGCAGCAGCATTCCTAACGCTCCTGCTTGCCATCGGGCTGATCATCCTTCTCCAATTCAATAACACCACGCGTGTGCTCGGCATTATTATCCTCCTGCCCATCGCCATCTATCCCTTCATGAAACGCTTTACCTATTGGCCACAGCTCTTCCTTGGCCTCACCTTTAACTGGGGCGCGCTTATGGGCTGGGCTGCCGTTACCGGGCATGTTAGCGTTCCGGCTGTTCTCATCTATCTGGCGGGTATCTTTTGGACGCTCGGCTATGACACCATCTACGCCCATCAAGATAAGGAAGATGATCTCGCCATTGGCGTTAAATCCACCGCACTTGCCTTCGGTTCATGCACCAAAAATTACGTCACACTTTTTTATATCCTCACCCTCCTCTTCCTCATTCTCGCCGGTATTTTTCGGGGGTATGGCTTCCCCTTCTTTTCCGCTATTGCCGTTACCGCCCTGCATTTCGCCTGGCAAATTCGCGGCGTCAATCTCGACGATCCCACCGACTGCCTCATCGTCTTTCGTTCCAACGCACATATGGGCTGGATCCCCTTCCTCGGCATATTTTTTGAAAAACTACTGTAACATCACGTTTTTTTCTAGTATAGTGCGGCGCTATGGCAGAAGAAAAAACCACATCTATTCTGATTAAAAAATACGCAAACCGGCGTTTATACGACACGTCGACCAGTAAATACATCACGCTGGATGATCTGTGTCAGATGGTCAAACGCGGTGTGGAGTTCACAGTCGTTGATGCAAAAAGCGGTGATGATCTCACCCGCTCAGTGCTCACGCAAATCATTTTCGATCAAGAATCCAAGGGCTATAACATCCTGCCCATCAGTTTTTTACGCCACATCATCAGCTTCTATGATGACAGCCTGCGCACCGTGCTTCCTTCTTATCTGGAGACTTCAATGGAAAATTTCGCGCGCAATCAAGATCGCATGCGCATCTATTTTGATCAATACGATCAATATTCGCCCCTGCGCCAGCTCGAAGAGCTCGGTAAGCAGAACATGCAAATGTTTGAGCAGATGATGGATATGTTTAATCCCTTCACCACCCTCGGTGGTGCCTCGCAAGACTCGGACGATAAGCGCAGCTAGCGCGCCCCAAACACCTTCTCAAAATTCCGTTGTAACGCAGCATCCACCTCCGCCACCGATACGTCTACACCAAGCGCCTGCAAAGACGTTACGCCATATTCAGCAATGCCGCACGGCACAATCCCGCTATAATGCTCTAAATCCGGCGCTACATTGAGTGCAATACCGTGATAACTCACCCAATGCCTCACCCGCACTCCAAGTGCGGCAATTTTTTTTTCTTTTCCTTTCTTATCCACCACCCAAATACCAATACGATCCTCCCGCCGCTCGCCATGCACGCCCCATTCCGCCAGCGTTAAGATCACCCATTCTTCCAAATCCTGTACATACTGTCTGATATCCGGTGCCGCATAATGCTTCTTTAAATCCAGCATCACATAGGCCACGCGCTGCCCCGGTCCGTGGTAGGTGTGCCGCCCACCGCGCCCAGTCTGATATACAGGAAACCGCGCCTCCTTAAGCTCCTCTGTTTGCGCTGAACTCCCTGCCGTATAGAGGGGAGGGTGTTCTAACAGCCATACCAATTCCGCCGCTCCCTCATCACGAATCGCGGTCACCCGACGCTCCATCGCCGCCACCGCTTCTTCATATCCAACCAACCCCTCACTCACCTGCCAGGTGAGGGCTGACTGTGGCTCCTGAAATTGATATTTATGCATGGCAGTATTCACCCTTCTTCCCCCCGAATTATTCCCATTCAAACGTTATATAATTACTTTTGCTCGTTGAGCGGGGATGTGGATTTTGCACGCCACCTGATTCTGTAAATCCAGTTTTGGTTCTGGCACGATGATTTCTGTGTAATATGGGTTTACGCGATGCGGTGAGCCATAAGGAATATAAATCCAGACTTTTGTAGGCGTAATATCTGCTTTAGGAACTTCAAACAACACACTCAGAAAGCCAAACATTTCAGAGGCAGCTTTCGGGTGCCATTTAATAGGATGCGTTACAAAGTCCGGAGAGATGACATCAAGCTGTGCGTCCAAAACAACATTGATAGTGCCCACAGAGCATTCCGCAATCTCTGGAAATGTTTTTCCAATTTCAGGTAGCTGTAGGGCAAGGGTGTGCGTGGCTGCCCCAAGCCCGCGTACAATATTTCCATCAATAATTAACATCCGGCGAGTTTGATTCGTTAATTGTTATGAATAATAAGCGCGTTGCTCAACGCTGCTGTTGTGTATATGTCAGTACGCCCATATGACAGAAAATTTTTTATAAGTCACTAATAAAAGGCTCCTTCTCTTCTTTGGTGACCGCAGGGGCGGCGCGCACGCATCCAGGCCCCACCATAAGCAATAACACTTGATTCTCCAAGCATTTGTCTGTATGCCACACAGCTCAAATCCTCATGCGGTCAAAGTCATAACAATACTTTAGACCGCGAGCATAGTAATGCGGTCGTGGCGGAGGCGCTAAGACATATTGATCCGGGGGATCAATATGTTCTGCAAGCCCAATGACGCCAA
>JANQQO010000028.1 GCA_028289305.1 Rickettsiales bacterium
GATGCGAATGTCCTTATCTTTGAGCGTATTCGCGAAGAAATGAATCTTGGCAAAACGCCGATCGCCGCGGTGGATCATGGTTTCCGCCAGGCATTTAAAACCATTCTCGATTCTAACGTCACCACCCTCATCGCCACGCTGTTGCTCTTCATGTTCGGCTCTGGTCCGGTGAAAGGTTTTGCTGTCACCCTGTCTCTTGGCATCATCGCCTCCATGTTCTCCGCGATCATGCTCACCCGTCTCATGGTCGTCACCTGGCTGCGCCGCACTAAGCCGTCTGCCCTCCCTATCTAACCCATGGATATCACGCCGCTCATCCCTAAAGGCAAGCAGATCATCAAATCTTATGGTGATGGTGGGTTTACGATTAACGAAGAGCGCTATGAAGGCTCGATCCTCCTGCTGCCAGATCGCGTTACTACCTGGCCTATTGCCGAATTCATGCATATAGAACAGGCTACGATACAGGAGATCATAGATCTAACAGAAGAAATAGAATTATTGCTGCTCGGCTGTGGAGCGGTGCAAGAATTCCTGGATCCAGGGATAAAACGTCTGCTCAGCCAGCGCAAAATCCCTTCTGAAACCATGGATACCGGTGCGGCATGTCGCACCTATAATGTATTATTAGCAGAAGGGCGACAGGTGGCCGCCGCCCTCATCGCTGTCTAGAAAAAACCTTAGGCTGCTGCTTGCGCTTGTGCTTTCTGCAGGTTTTCTGCGGCGAAATCCCAGTTCACCAGGCTATTTAAGAACACATCCATATATTCTGGGCGCTTATTCTGATAATCCAGGTAATAGGCGTGCTCCCATACATCCATGGTCAAAAGTGGCGGCTTTCCCTGCGTAAGCGGCAGTTCTGCGTTCGGCGTCTTCACGATTTTCAGCTGCGCACCTTCCAGCACCAGCCACGCCCAGCCGCTGCCAAATTGCGTTGCACCGGCGTTTTTAAATTCTTCCTTGAATTTATCCAGGCTACCAAAGCTCGCATTAATCATATCGGCCAGCTCGCCTTCTGGTTCGCCGCCACCGCCGGGTTTCATCGAATTCCAGTAAAATGTATGGTTCCACACTTGCGCGGCATTATTAAAAATGCCTTTTTTATCAGCATCCTTCGCCGACACTTTAATAATATCTTCCAGCGAGAGATTCGCACTCTCCAGCTCCGTGCCTTCCACCAGCTTATTCAGATTCGTCACATAGGCCTGATGGTGTTTTCCGTAATGGAAACTCAGTGTATCCGCCGAAATATGCGGTTCTAATGCATCTTGTGCGTAAGGTAATTCAGGTAACGTAAATGGCATGGTTTCCTCCGTAAAGTGTGTGTGGCGCGCTTTATAGCGCATTTTTTGTATGCTGACAAGGAATGTTAGAGCGCGCGCAACGTTTCTTGCGGTATGCCGAGCGCCTTCGCCAGTGCGGTTGCCTTAAACAGCGTCTCCTCCCACTCTTTCTCTGGGTCAGAGTCGGCTACAATCGCCCCGCCTACCTGAAATTCAACATAATCCCCTTGGATGACCATTGTGCGAATCACCACTGAAAGATCCACACGCCCATCCCCGCCAAACCAGCCTATCGCGCCGCTATATACCCCGCGCTCCTGCTGCTCTAGCGCCGTACACAGCTCCATCGCCTTAATTTTCGGCGTGCCAGTCATCGAACCCGGTGGAAAACAATGCTGCACCAGCTCCAGCGGCGTCACATCCCCTCGCTTTTGCCCCGTAATGGTGGAAGACATATGGTGTATCGTTGCATAGCTCGTCACGTCAAACAGACTATCCACTATCACTGAGCCAGGCTCGCAGCCACGTGAGAGATCGTTACGCATCAAATCGACGATCATTAGGTTTTCTGCACGATCCTTCTCTGAGGCAGCAAGTGCCGCACGCGATACTTCATCCTCCGCTATTCGTGCCGCCGAGCCTTTTATCGGCCGCGTTTCCGCCCGTCCATCAGTGGTGATATGTAGGAATTGTTCGGGGCTAGAAGAGAGAATGGCCGCCTCGCCAAGCTGCAAAAAACTACTATACGGCGCTGGGCTTAACTCGCATAATAAACTAAATATATCAAATGGATGTGCATTATTATTAATAGTTCCAAAGAATTTTCGGGTGAGGTTAGCCTGGTATAAATCCCCGCGCAGGATTGCTTCTTGCAACTCCTTAACATGAGCCAGGTAGTTGTCCTTGCTCATATTGGATTCCAGCGTATCCACCAAAACAGAACCATGTGGTATACCGCTTGCATCATTTTTAATCTTATCTAATAGATATTCATAATATTCTTCTGTATTGCAATGAATAACTATATTTTCATCCACATGGTCAAATACCCATATTTCAGCAAATTGTGTCATCCAGAGCGCCGGCAATTCTAATCTCCCCGGCGCATTTTCAGGCAGCGTTTCTAAACAATGCCGCAACGGGTAGCCCAAATAGCCAAACCATGCATTAGCATACCATTCTTTCTCCACGCTCAGCGCCTCAGAAAACGCAGTGAAATCCTCTGCTGCAATGGTTTTTATGGGATTGAGTGCGAGATAAGAATAGCGCCCGCTATACGACGTTTGCATTCCAGAATAGAGCAGCGCCCATGCCGCATCCTGCTCCTTCAGCGCCGCTCCCACGGCAAGCGGGTCAGCCCACGCGTGCTTCGTGCTGTGCCACATGTGCTGCTATATCTTCGCGTAACAGCCGGTGATGCAGCTGTGCTTGCTTTGAAGTATTATATAAAATATTCTCTGGTATTATTTGTTTTATAGGAAGTATTTGCCAGAAAGAGTTGGTCAAGAAAGCTTCATCTGCCTGTCGCAATGCATCCAGCGAGAATACCCCTTCCTCCACCTCTAATGGGGTGATGCGTAGCAATGCCGCCCGCGTTGTACCCTCTAACACGCCACAGGCAATAGCAGGCGTAAACAAACGCTTCCCTTTTACCCAGAAAATATTGCTCGAGCTAGCTTCGCACACCTCCTCTTTCTCATTTAATAACAACGCCTCAAAACAGTCGTGATCCTGCGCCTCCAGCCGTGCGAGCGTAGAATTAATGCCATGCGTCAATTTATAATGCACTGGCAACGCTGCCACCGCCGGTTTTTTTAAGGCGCTTATCCACACATCCGCCTCTTCCGGCAGATCTACCGCTGGCGGCAGCGCCTCCATCACTATGGTCGGCGTGATATCGGCCGCCGGTAAATATCCGCTGCTTCCTGCACCACGGCTGATCGTCAGGCGTACGCCGCCCTCTGTCACCCCGTTCTTCTGCAATAATAGCTGGCACAGCCCATAAAGATTGCTGATATCCGCCTCAATGCGCAGCGCCCATAGGCCTTTTTTCAGGCGCTCCATGTGCAGATCCCACTGATACGGCACGCCCTGATACACCGCAATCGTCTCAAACACGCCGTCCCCAAGGCGAAATCCACGATCTTGCACCGAGATATGCGCCTCTTCAGCCCGCACTAAAGCATTATCCACTACCACATAATCCATAGCGGCGGCAGTATAGACCAAATGTAACGAATTGTAACTGGTAGTTTTTTTCAAAAAACATATAGTCACCAGCGCATGCACGTAAGAATAATGGAGTCAAACACACCATGTGTGGCATTATTGGTATTATAGGCAAGGAGGCAGCCGCCCCGCATATCTTAGACGGGCTACGCCGTTTGGAATATCGCGGCTATGATTCCGCGGGTATCGCTACGGTCAGCAAGCAGGAAATCCACCGCCGCCGCGCCGAAGGCAAGATACATAATCTTGCCAAAGAGCTCGATAAGGCGCCGCTTCCAGGCCGTGTGGGCATTGGTCATACGCGCTGGGCGACGCATGGTGCGCCCTGCGAGAAAAACGCCCACCCACATGCCACAGAAAAAGTCGCTGTCGTGCATAACGGCATTATCGAAAACTTCGCCGAACTTCGTGCTGAGCTAGAGAAAAAGGGCCATGTCTTCACCACCGAAACCGATACGGAAGTCATCCCTGTGCTTAT
>JANQQO010000030.1 GCA_028289305.1 Rickettsiales bacterium
CTGGCGGGTTTGTGCGCGGATGTAGTCGTTAAATAAGCGAGAGAATAGGGGCATAGTCATTTCACTAAAGCATTTCTGCTTGCTGCAAATGTCCACTTGCTGCGCTTCCGGTACTCAAGTAGTGGTCCCTACGATCCGTTCCGGTTCTCGCAAGTAGGCATTTTCGCTGACCATAAATGCTTAATTGAAGCGACTATGTGACGTCGCTCATGCTTATAGGTTTTTGCATTTCCAGCAGCGCGGGCGCACCATAGCGCTGTTGCGTGAGAAAAGCAAGATTCTGAAAACAGAAGAGAGGGTAGGGGGTGGAGGAGCGCTAGCGACGAGGTGCGACCCAAGGCTTGCGACTGCAAGCCCGCCAATCGTTTGGCGAAAAGCCTAAGCCTGTCGCGGCGTAGCTCAAAGAGCGAAGACGGACGGCGTTTGAACGTCATTTAAGTAAAACAGCGCAGCCCAAGCGGCGCTTGAGCGTCATTAAAGAAGACAGAAGACAGAAAAAAAGACCCACACCGAAGTGTGGGCCGTTAGAAGAAAAGAAGCTGCTGTATCGCCGCGGTGGCTTAGCTGTCAGTGGCGGCGCCGTCGGAGTCACCGTCATCTTTGGAGAAGTCGACGCAGGCGAGGGTCAGGCTCTTGATTTTAGGGGTGAGCGCCGTTTTTCGCCTGATCATCTTGACTGCCTCCTTAAGGGCGGCTTCAAGAGTGTCTCCCGTTCCAAACCCAGCCAGAGTCTGTTCTGGGGTGCAAAAGACATCAACCCGTACCTCAGACCATCGTTCGTCCGGCTTTCTTTCGCTCCCAAATCTAATCTTCACTTGGACGCCGGTATTGCTCCAGATACGTCCCTCAAAGCCAGCTTCGTCAAACCACGATAAGGGCTTCTGGGCTCGCTTATCGATACTACGCAACTTCTCTCGAAGTTCATCTGGTGAATGCGTGATAAGTCCACTTCCTTCATTTTGCGCCATGGTTTTTCCTTTCTGATAAATCCATGACCTAGTGTTTCTTGTAGATCTGATGCACGCTGCATCAGAATGTTTTCCGCAAGAAACACATTTTTACTCTGTAACTATAGCACAGAAATGCCCATAAGTAATGTGAAGTTTTTATGACAATATGGGGAATATTATGTGGTATTTCAGCGGGTTGGGTTTTGTTGGGGAGGGTAAAAAACAATAAATCCTCCCCTGCTTGCGGGGGAGGCAAGAAATCTTGGAATGTTTCATTCCATAGATTTCTGGAGGGGGTGTAGTTTAGAGGACAGATGACTGAAGACAGAGGACAGAAATGGAGGAGCTAAGCGACGACTAGCGACCGACGGGAGCGCAGCCTTAGTGGCGCTTGAACGTAATTGAAGAAGACAGAGGACAGATTTTTTCATTTCAGTCTTCAGAATCACCCCCACCCTAGCCCTCCCCCCTCAAGGGGGAGGGAATTTAAATGACACCCCCCTCACAAATCTGGCTCTGCTTCGCAGTGCTCAGATTTGTTGCTCCCCCCGCAGGCGGGGGGAGAGAGGGAGTTTAGAGAAAAGCAAGATTCTAGGGCAGAGATCTGCTACTCGGATTTTTTGTTGTGCTTGTGGATGAGGTTGATGAAATAGGAGAGGTTTTCGATTTCATTCTCCTCGCGCTCGGCATGCGTCATGATGTTAGAGATCATGGCGTGGGCGGGTTTGCGCACATCGGGATAGTCTTTTTCCATATCGCGCACGACTTTATGCACCAGGCGCATTGCGTCATAGATGGTGTCGGGCAGGCGGGCTTTTTTATACAGCGCGCGGAAGCCTTCGCCGGTGGCGTCGGTGAGCAGCTTGCGCACATTGGCCAGCGGCACACGGGTGACGCGGGCGACGCTGATTTCAAACAGCTCCACATGGCCCATACATAAGGCTGAGAGCGGCGAGAGCTTGCCTTGCTCATCGAGTTCTTCGACCATGCGGGTGATGCGCTCGCTGCGCTCATGCATGTCTTGCGCGAATTCGCTGGATTTATCAAGCTCATCGACGAGTTTGCTCATGCTTTCGCCATCGTCTTTCATACCCATGAATTGTAGGGTGGCGGCCTCACGGCTTTTGTTGAAGATATCTTTCAGGCTTTCGGTACGCTCGCCATATTTCTCGAGCAGGATCTCCTGCAGGCGGCCGGAAATACGCGTCATCATCTTTTCGGTGAGGTCGACGGGCAATTCGTCGCGCTTGACGAGTTTTTCCACCATGTCATTGTTTTCGGAGAAATAATCAAAGACTTTACCGAGACCGCTTTTGGAGAATTTCACCGTGGGGCGCTCCAACAGATTTTGCACTACGGCTTCATGCTTGGTTTCCACCAGCGCATCGGAGATGTTTTCTGACACTTCATCACGATTGGAGATCGCCATCAGCTTATCGCCGCTATCTGCCGAGCCGATAATGGCGACGAGATCATCGTCATCAAGCACTTCAGAATATTGCAGCACAGGGACGGCGACTTCATCGACGTCTTTCACCAGATCCATCACTACGTCTTTGGGAATTTGGGTGCTGTCTTTTAGGTTTTCGGCCAGAGCTTTGCGAACTTTTACCTCAGCATCATGCACCAGGGCGCGGAAAATCTCTTCCGCCACTTCCATTTGATGCGCTGAGAGCGATTCTTGCAGATAATGATAGGAGACCTTCTCCAGCACCTCCACCCGCGCGTCAGCGGATGGGTTTTGCACGAGTTTGACGACGTCGTCAGCGGATAATGTAGCACTGATATTGTCCACAGATCCCCAGTCCCTTTTAAATAGTCTCCACACACCTACCCCCTAATGGTTTACGCGTTCCTAGGGGTTAACGGAAAACCTTGCGCGGCGATACAGCACCCCGTCTCCTTGGCGTGATGGGATGCGATAAAGCCGCTATTTTCCAACCCTAGTTGTACTAAGGGGCAGGTCCCATTATGCCACAAAATTCACCCAATGTCCCCCATTTTTATGGGGATATACAAAAACCCGCGTGGAGATATATGAAAACAGGGAATTCAAGGGGTTGTTAACCCTTTGTTAAGGGTTTTGTGGTAGTATGAAGGGATTATGACGCAAGAACCACCCAATACGCCCGAAAACGGGCCGGAAGATAGCCAGGAGCAACAAGTGCCGGAGGAAGTGAGCCGGCGTGGTTTGGCGGGGGCGCTATGGGGCGAAGTGATGGGTGGCGGTGAAAAGGGTGATGGCGGCTCAGAGCGTGCTGCTGAGGCGGGTTTCTTTAAAGTGCTAGCAGAGCGTGCTGAAGAAGCGACAAAAACCTCGCGGCGCAAAGTGCTGGGCGGTGGGATCATGGCGGTAGTGCAGTCATATCTGCCCACTTCTTGGGGGAAGATATTAGGCGGGTTGTTTGCTGCTGATAAGCCGTTGACCGCGCAGGATATTGCAAATGACCCGCAAAAAACCCAGGAATGGGGCCTCCGCGCCTGGCATTTGGCGAGGTTTATCAGCATTTATAACGGGTACAACACAAACGAAAATAGTTACAGCAGAACGGAAAATGCAAACTTCCACGTATGTATCTTGCCGCACCTGCATGACGCGCTTCCTCTGTATGATCGTTATATGGAGGTACACTTCCAAAAGCTGCAACGAAGGATATTTGCCGAGATACAAGAAGCGGTAAATATGTTTATGGATAATCCTGAAGCGTTTTACACCATATTAAAAAATACTAGTCAGCCGAGGCGTGCAAGTTTCGAACAGGATGTTCCTATGGATGTTCCTATTATTAAGAATCTTTCTTTGGAAACAGTTAACAGCCTCCTTATGCAAGCAAAAGAGCTTGATGTACTGCCTGGAATTGAAGACTTAGTGCGAAAGTATGAGGAAACGCCGCCTATTACGGAAGCCGAATGTGATGAAAAAGCAAAAGAATGGGAGCGCAGGGCGGCGGAACGGGGAGATGAAGAAGTGGAAGAAGGAGAAGAGCTGGAGTTTGAGCTAGAACCCGAAATCATCGAGGTAGAAGGGCCGGAGGCGCGGCGCTGGGCGGAGAGAATATATGATGAGGAGATTAAGGAGGGTACGGTGCGTATTAAAGGGGGTGAACGGGGTAATGATGTGTATTAACGCCGGCGGAGACCCCCCTTATTGCAGCGCACAAGGGGGATAATGCTTGCTTTTCGGTGGCATCTGTTTCAGAATGGAGCGATAAGCA
>JANQQO010000035.1 GCA_028289305.1 Rickettsiales bacterium
GCCGAGTTCTTCAGCTTCGGCACTAACGACCTCACCCAAACCAGCCTAGGCATTTCGCGTGATGACGCTGCCTCATTCATCGGCGCCTATGTCGAGCAAGGCATTTTACCGAAAGATCCCTTCGTCACGCTCGATGCCGGCGTCTCTGAGCTCATCAGCATCGCCGCCCAGCGTGGCCGCAAAACCCGTAGCGCCATCAAGCTCGGCATTTGTGGCGAACATGGCGGCAACCCCGCCTCGATCCATTTCTGCCAAACCGCCGGGCTCGATTATGTGTCTTGCTCGCCGTTCCGCGTGCCGATCGCACGCCTAGCCGCGGCCCAAGCCGCACTCACCACCGCGCATAGCCCTAAAAAAAAAGCACGTGAAGCCGCTTAAGCACGAAGCAGCGTAAAGAACATCCTCCCAAACTATACCAGTAGTTCTCGCACACCGCTGGATGGTGCGTGGCGGGGTTTTTCTTGCCTCACCAAAGATAATTTGTCATCCCAGCCTTGAGCTGGGATCCAGTACATATATTTAAACTAGATTCCAGCTTCTCGCCGCGCTAGCGCTGGCGCAGCGGGCCGCTGGAATGACACCATCCTGTCCACCTCAACACCTACCATCCAGCCATAAAAAAACACCCGCCATCCATAAGGATAGCGGGCGTAAGAACGCGTCAAATCAGCTGATTGCCGTCTCCGTCGACGACACAATCATCTTCGAGAACGATCCGAGGCGGACATTCCGGATCCAGAGGAATCAGAAGCCGCCGGCCATCAAGGCCTTGCACCTCATCGACAAGATAACGAATCGGTTGGTCATGGTCGAAGCGCCGCACGGCTTCATCGCCGTCCAAAATTTCCGCACCGACATAAATCAGATCTTGGTCCAAATGGCGGAAGAAAACGTAACGAACTTTGCCGTTGCGATCAACCACCACCCGGTCACGCCCATAGGAATACACATAGGCGTTTGGAGGACGTTCTGCCATGTTGGGATTTCCAGAATCGTCAGTTTCCTGAAAAACAGTGCTCACTGCGTCTGAGGTTTCGCACCACCAAGCAATGATATCTCGGTCCACGACCCTTAACTCTTCGCTCGACATCGCAATCTCCTTCTTTTCTAGAGACTATAGCCCCACACGGGGCAGAAAAAATCAGAAAAAACAACTACTTATATAGAACATGGTGCCCGTTACGCAGGCGCCATAGTGTTTTCCATATACCAAAACGGTAAAAATGCACCTTATTTATGGCATAAAAATTGCGGAAAGTCAATGGTAAATGTGGATTTTTCTCACCCCCCCTAATCCCAGATCCCCAATCCTAACCCCCACCCTCATTCCGTCAAACGGAACTTGATAGGTATCAGAAATTCCTGGATAAATCCTTCTTCCGGGTAATCTTCTGGCAGCGGTGGCACGGGGCTTGCGCGCTCCACCATCTGTTGAATCGCGCGATCCAGTGCTGGATGGCCCGTACTCTCCGCAATCTCAGAAAACCGCACATTGCCCAAGCGATCAATCTGCAGGCGTATCGCCCCGCTACCCTGCAATCCTCGCCTTCTTGCCGATAGCGGGTAGACATGGTGTTTCTGCAGCCATAGCGCCAGCTGCTTCTCATAATTGGTCACCGCCGCCTGCTCCGCCTCACTCCGATTCCCGAGCTTATCGCCGCGAATCTCTAGCCGCGCCTCCTGATGCGTCGCGCCCACATGGTGTACAAACGGCAATTCCTTCGTTGCCGTATGCGTGGTAAACCGTTCCTCCACCTCCAATGGCTGCTCCGGCTTTACATGCTTCACCAAAGGCGGTGGCGGCACTTTCTTCACCGGCACAGGGATCGCCTCCTGCAGCGTGGAAGCCTTTTTCACCACGGTTGGCGTTGGCTGCTCCGGCTCAGGAATCTCTTTAGTATGCTGCGGCGGAGTCGGCTCCTGGCGAATCTCTTCAATCGGCGGCACAGGAATCGGCTCCAATTCCTGCGTGATCGGCGCTTTCAACACAGGCTGCTGCATCACCTGCTGCGGCTCCTCATTCACGTCTTCCTCGCCCAGCGTATCCTGCGGCGCGGTCCCCAATTTCACATAGATCGGGCGAAATGGGATATCAAGCTTATCGGGATTCCACTGAAAACTCAGCCACAGCAAGAATACCCCGTGCAACAGCGTCGCCAGCAACACGCTGCCGCGAAAATGCACCGGGGTAATCACCTCATTCATCGCATCTCCGTCACAATGCTTAAATTCCGCCCGCCCGCCTGCTTAATCTGATTCACTAAGCCCGTCAGCCGCCGCGCCGGCAGGGTCGCATCCACCTTCACCGTCACTAGCACATGCGGGTTGCGCAAAAACGCCTCTTTCAGCTGCAAAAACAGCCCATCCTGGCTCACCGGCAGATTATTAATCCAGAGCGACCCGCCAATCCCCATCAAAATCTCCACATGATCCTCCGACAGTGGCTTGCTGGTATCCGCCTCTGGAATATCAATCGGGATCGCCTCCGTCTCCTGCACCGTACCCGCCACTAAGAAGAAAATCAGCAGCAAAAACACCACGTTAATCAGCGGAATCATATTCGGCTCATAACATTTATGCTGCGCCCGTTCAAACTCCACCATCACCTTTTACTCCGTGATCGTCACCTGTTTTGCCCCCGAGACATTCACCACATCCAACACGCTCACCAGCGCCTGCACCGAGGCCTTCTCTTCGGGGATAATCACCACTGTGCGCTCTGGATAAGCGAGGATAATACGCCCTAACTCCTGCGCAAAAGCCGAACGCGTCACCACCTGCCCGTTTAGCATCACCTTTTCCTCACCCATCACGCGCACCGTCACCACCTTATTATCGCCCGCACCGCCGCTTTCGCCTTGCGGGAAAAACTGCATCTCCATCACGCCTTTCAGCGCAAAACTGCTGCTCAACATAAAAAACACTACCAGCAAAAACACCAAATCAATCAGCGGCGTAAGGCTCACCGCATGGCTCGATGTTGTATGCCGGGGAAATTCCATAAAAGCGGCCTAGTTAAGCACAGGCTGCCGCGTGCTGGCCTTGCTGCTTGAAGAGGTTTTTGCCGCGGCTTTCGTCGTCGTCTTGCCGCCGCCATGTATCTTACCGTGATAGCGCAAGATCCGCGTCAGCACATCACCCATTTTGCTGCGGAACTGTTCAATCTGCCCATCCAAAATATAATGCGCCGCGATCGACGGGATCGCCACAGAAAGCCCAGCTACCGTAGTTAATAGCGCCGTCCAAATACCGCCCGCCAGCAATGCCGGATTCACCCGTGTGCCCGCTTCTTCCAGCGCGGAGAACGCATCCACCATCCCAATCACCGTACCGAGCAGTCCAAGCAGTGGTGCAATATTCGCCGTCATCTCCAACCCGCGTAAATGCGATTCCAACTGCCGCAATTGCAGCGCACCAATACGCAAGATCTCCTCCCGCGCCTCTTCCAGCGGCGTTTGCCGCGCCAGCGCCACCAGCGCCGTTTCGATCACCCGCGCGAGCGGGTTGCGCTCATTCTTCGCAATCGTATGCGCGCCCTTAATATCGTGCCGCGAGAGCTTTTGCAGCACCCGGTCGATAAACTCCATATGCCGCACGCGCAATTTCCAGAATTGGTAAAACTTGAACAATATCACCGCGGTGATATAGACCGATAGCGACATAATAATCACCATCACCACCCCACCGCGCTCAAATAACTCGATCATTTGCTTAAAATGGCCCTTTTTGCTATCGCCGCACAGCACGGCATTCGCACGTGTCGTAGCATGGTTTTTTGCAAAAAAAAACTTTTTTCATAGCATCGCCGGCGCGTTTAGGGCATATAGAAGGGGCTTTTGCGTTAACAGCTCTTGATCTTACATGCCGCGTGGTACGCATAGACGATTTACCCTCACCGCTGTCTTGAGTACGGCAGTGCTGCTTGCCGCCAGTGCAAGCGTGGTGGTAATGTTCTTCCAGCTTTCTGAAGCCGCACGCCTGCAAGATGCCACCGTCCAGCTCAAACGCTATGTCAGCGCTGTTGATGAATTCTTCTCCAAATATGGCGGCCTGCCGGGTGATTTACCCCGTGCCCATGATTATGGCTTGGGGAAAAATGGCAATGGCAACGGCCTACTCGAAGATGGCGATGACGAACCCAGCTACCTGTTCCAAGGCGAAATTCCCGAGTTCTGGCAACAGCTCGGCGGAGCCAATCTCATCGAAGGCCGCTATAATGGCGAAAATATCCTAGGCGAAGGCTTCCCACGCACGCCGTTTAAAGAAATTGGCCTGCATGTCTATAGCGCAGAAAAGCGGTTTTATTTCCAAATCGGCGCCATTTCTAATGCCGAAAACGCCGAGCTCGCCTTCGCTAATTACATCACCCCTGAGCACAGCTACATCATCGATGCAAAAATGGATGATGCTACTGCCACCACCGGGCTCATCGTTGCGCGCGGCGGCAATCGTGCTAACCAACCCGCCAGCACCGGCCCCACCGGCTGCCTCACCGAAGAATCCACCTATAACACCGCGTTCAAAGACCGTGCATGCCAGCTGCGCTTCCGCGCGATCACGCCCTAGCACCGCACACTGTTGCAAAAAAGATACATCTACTCTTTACATCCCGCCTAAAAAGGTGTATACGCTACGCATTCTGCTAAGGAACACAGTAGCATGCATCATAAAACACACCACCATACACACGGTTTTACCGTACTTGAACTTGGCGTCGGCGTTGTAGTGATAGCATTATTGCTTGCCAGCGTGCTAATCGGCCAAGAGCTCATCAGAACTGCAAAAATGCACAATATTATCAACCAGCTGGAGAGCTACGACTCCGCCAGCGGGGTATTTTTCCTCAAATACAAAGGCCTACCCGGCGATATACGCAATGCCGAAGCCTATGAGCTCAGCGGAGAAGGCGATATTGGTGAAAGTGGAAACGGCGATGGGCGCATCGGTGCGGATACCCAGGCCACCCTGGGTGAAGATTACGATTTCGACTCACCAGAAAACTTTAATTTTTGGTTCCATCTGGCCAGAGCGGGTCTAGTGGAAGAACGTTTTGACGGCAACTTCATGCTTGCTTCAAGCGTCCCTCAGACCGTATTGCGCGAAGTCTACATACTCTCTTTGAACTATGTGTGGGATGTGAATGATGGCTATCTTCGCCACAACGGCTATCTGCTTGGGCTAAACCGTATTGATTGGGATGTAGCCATTGAAGATTTACAAAATATCGAGGTCGAAAGCCGAGCAGGAAGCGCAAAACTCCTGCCCGTAGAAGCGCAAATCCTTGATCAAAAGCGCGATGACGGCAATGCCAATACCGGCATGGTCCGCAATATCGATCCTTTTGCTGGCAACTGCCATACAGGTGGTATTTACCGCGTTTCTGACTCTGAACCACGCTGTGCTCTCACCGTCAGCATGCGCGGTGCCGGGAAGAATCGATATTATTAGCACCCCTCGCACCACTTCACAAAACAGAACTTACCCTTATATAACAGTGTCTTAAGGCGCGCGCCAACACTCCTGCATTTTTCCTAAAATTTTAAAAAAATTTAGTATGCATTTAGTTTATAAGTGTATGTAAAATATACGTTTTTTTAATTTTATTCTAGATGCCCCCCTTTTCCTATGCTATACTAAAAGCATACTAGGAATATTCCCGAAAGTGGGGGTGGAACAGATGCAAAAACGGCGTACACATAATAGTGGATTTACCATCATCGAGCTCGGTGTGGTCATGGTCGTATTAGGGTTACTGCTCGCTGGCATACTCGTTGGTCAAGAACTGGTTAAAGCAGCAATACTGCGCAATGTCGTCAATCAACTCACCAGTTATGATACCGCCGCCAACGCGTTCTACCTCAAATATGGCGGCTTGCCTGGCGATCTCCGTACCGCAGAAGTTTTTGGTCTTGGCACCACAGATGGTCCAGGAGAAAATGGAGACGGCAATTTCAGCATTGGCTACGAAACACAGCTCACCCTGGAAGAACTCCTAGAGGAAACAGATAATATCGGCGCCCCAGAGAACGCTAATTTCTGGTACCACCTAGCCCAAGCGGGCCTTATCGAAGGCAATTATGATGGGTCATTCACCCCTGCTGGTGTACCACGCACAAAAATACGTAATGCCTTTATCTTATCCCTCAACTATGTCTGGGATGGCAGCGGATATATGTACCGCAACGGCTACTATATAGGCCAGAATCGCATTGACTGGGATATAGGCAATCTTGGAGGTGTTGAAAGCCGCGCTGGCGCACCCAAGCTACTCGCCGCAGAAGCCTTCACGCTGGATCAAAAAATGGATGACGGCGATGCCAATACCGGTCATGTTCGTAATATGTGGCCCTTTGCCCGCAGCTGCACCACCAATAGCGGCATCTATAAAGTATCTGAAGAAACACCGCGCTGCGCCATCACGGTCAGCATGCGTGGCGCCGCATCAAACCATAATTAGACATGTATTCACTTCACTGGTAAAAACACAAGTTTAAAGACATATGGACAAAAGACACAGACATAACAGCGGATTTACCATCGTTGAGCTTGGCATTGCCCTGGTAGTATTAGGGTTGATAGTTTCCAGTCTACTCGTAGGCCAAGAACTCATCAAAGCTGCAAAAATACGCAACATCATCAACCAGCTCAACAGCTACGATACTGCCGCCAGCACATTCCACCTTAAATATGGCGGTATACCAGGTGACTTCCGAAAAGCAGAAGCGTACGGGCTTGGCAGCGAAGAATGTACCGATGGTGACCCCGATACAATTATCGGCTGCAACGGCAACGGTGATAATAGAATTGGCCGGAGACCTTCTACAATATTCACTACGGACGAGGATATTGAGGCAGAAGATGTGGAAGCAGTATGGGCCGGCGACGGCGAACACGCAAATTTCTGGTACCACTTAGCCCGTGCTGGTCTAGTAACAGGAAATTACGACGGAGATCCTAGACTTGTCTCAAGCGTGCCCCGCACAGGATTGCGCAACGTGTTTATACTCACATCAAGCGTGATGGTGAACACTGCCGCTGATGACTATATATACGCTAACAGCTACCTATTAGGGCTCAACAGAGTTGATTGGGATTATACCAATCTTGAAGATGTGGATTCACGTGCCGGGCCGGCAAAACTCCTGCCTGAAGAAGCCTATACGCTTGATTTAAAACTCGATGATGGCATGGCACTGAACGGCAAAGTGAGAAATTTTGAATCCTTTGCACGGTTCTGTCATATAGATGGCATCTATCGTATTGGGAATGAAGCAGCAGGCTGCGCCCTCACCATAAATATGCGTGGAGCTGCGGCTGAAGTCGCCCGCACCTATAACTAGACCCTTAAAGCCATTCCGGCAACTGGTCTTGCCCAAGTAATTCGGCATAGCTCTGCCGTGGGCGCACTACCGCATACTCCGCATCTTTCACCAGCACTTCTGGCACCAACATCCGCGAATTATACGTCGAGGCCATCACCGCGCCATAGGCGCCTGCAGAGCGTATCGCTACCAAATCACCTTCCTGCAATACCGGCATCGTCCTACCCTGTGCAAAACGGTCCGCCGTCTCACAAACCGGCCCAACAATATCCACCTGCTCGTTTTCCCCTGTAGCTTCCACCACCGGAATAATATCATGGTGCGCGTCATACATGCTTGGACGCAGCAAATCATTCATCCCCGCATCGAGCACCAGGAAATTCCGCGTGCCTGTGCGTTTCACCAACAGCACCTGACTCACCAATATTCCCGCATTGCCCGCAATCACCCGCCCGGGCTCTAACACCAGCTCACATTCCAGATGCTGCACCGCTTCTAACACCATCGCACTATACGCATCCGGTTCTGGTGGCGCTTTCCCGTCTGCATCATAAGGAATGCCCAGGCCTCCACCTAAATCCAGCCGGCGAATACTATGCCCTGCCGCACGCAATTGCTGCACCAGCTCCTCTATCATCGAAAACGCCTGTTTAAACGGCGCCAGATCTGTGAGCTGCGAGCCGATATGCGTCGACATACCAATCACCTCCACGCCTTCCAACTCCCGCGCCGCATCATACAGTGCGGGTGCTGCCTCCCACGCCACACCAAATTTATCCTCCTTGCGTCCCGTGGTGATTTTCTCATGCGTATTCGCATCCACATCCGGGTTAACGCGCAGCGCAATCGGGGCGGTCACTCCCAACGCCAGCGCTTCTTCTGAAAGCATCTGCAGCTCTTCGGCCGATTCGACATTAAACTGCCCAATATTCTGCTCCAGCGCATAACGCAGCTCTGCCCGCGTTTTCCCCATCCCGGAAAACACAATCTTCTCTGGCGCAATGCCTGCAGCAAGCGCTCGCCTGATCTCCCCTTCCGACACCACATCAGCGCCTGCACCTTCCGCCGCCAATGTTTTTAACACGGCCAGATTTGAATTCGCCTTCACCGCAAAACAAATCTGCGTCGGCACCGCTGAAAACGCGTCTGCCATCACGCGATAATGCCGCACCAGTGTTGCCGTACTATAGCAGTAAAACGGCGTACCAATAGCGGCAGCCATTTGTGGGATCGCTACCTCCTCCGCATATAACACCCCGTCTTTATACTGAAAATGATCCATTGCCTAAGCGCTACCACGCTATTTTTTTACGAAGCGCCGGCATCGCCTTGTTGCTCCACCCGCTCCGGGTGATGCAATTCGCCGCGCACGCCGCAACCCGCCACAGTTAGCACCAAAACCAGCGCACCGAGCGCCAGCCATCCTGGTCGCTGCAGCGCTATTTTCACTCTATCCCACATCATAACCTCCTTGATGTACAATTATTCTCCCCGCCACAACTACATATAGCGTTAAAGATACCGCTTCCGCGCCGCCTGTAGCTGTTTCTTCACATTAGCCGGCGCCGTGCCACCAACACTCACCCGCCGCGCCACCGCCTTTTCCACATCCAGCGCAGTATAGACATCTTCCGTAATGGCTTTTTCCACCTGCTGCATCACCTCCAGCGGCAGCTCCGCCAAGCTAACACCCCGCTCCTCGGCTTCCCGCACGATAGCGCCGGTAATGTGATGCGCCTCACGAAACGGAATATTGAGCGTTTGCACCAGCCAATCTGCGAGTTCCGTCGCCGTGGAATACCCGCCTTCCGCCGCCGCTCTGAGCGCTACTTCATCCGCGGTGAAATCCTGAACCATCCCGGTCATCACCCGCACGCAGGGCAGCATCTGTTCCACCGCGTCAAACACCGGCTCCTTATCCTCCTGCATATCTTTACTATAAGCCAGCGGCAGCCCTTTCATCACCATCAGCAATGTCTGTAAACTCCCGCATACCCGGCCGGTTTTGCCGCGCACCAGCTCCGCCGCATCGGGGTTGCGCTTCTGCGGCATAATCGAGCTCCCCGTCGTAAATGCCTCCGACAGAGTGATAAAGTGAAATGGCGCGCTCATCCACACCACAATCTCCTCCGCCAGCCGCGAGAGATGCACCGCTACAATGCTGAGATTACTTAAGAATTCCAAAGCAAAATCCCGGTCCGACACCGCATCAATCGAATTCACCGTTGGCCCATCAAA